>JAITVX010000148.1 GCA_031285575.1 Bacteroidales bacterium | reverse complement strand
GCCGCTGATAATTTTGCTCATGCCAAATTTCGGCAAGAGTTGCCGTATATTGAAAAAAACATCCGGGTAATATTCCCGGATGTTTGGTGAAAGCCGTTTTTCATGCGCCTGCAACGCGGCTGGGAGCAGAAATGCGGGAAGGGTTAGCAAAACTGATTTTTTTTTCACATTTTGTAACATTTTGTAAGCGTTTTACGTATAACAGCACGAAACAAACAATTAATTTTTAAATTTTAATCGAAATGAAAACATTTATCAGAAAAGCCGGAAAAGTATCTGGCGCAACATTGCTTGCAACCGTTCTTCTGTTTTCGGCATGCAAGAAAGACAAAGAAGTTTCAGTAGGAACGCAGGCAGGAAACGCAATGTGCGACTGCGCATCGAAACAGGGAGAAGAACTCCTTGCATGTTCGCTCGGTGTCATTGCAAAATATGCGAACGACATGGATATGACAACCGGACAGTTCAAAGACCCGGCAGTTCAGGCCGACTTTGCAGCAGCAGCGGCAAAATGCAGTTTGTCGTCCATGAATCTCAACGAGGAATAATATTCAACCTTCAGAAAAAAGACGCCCGCTTCTGAAGCGGGCGTCTTTTTTTTTACTTTACACGTGCCGATGAGCACCAGATTTCCGGTTGCATAAGCGGCATAAAATCATATATTGTTCATAACTGTATCATCGCACTGCCGAACATTATAAAAAATAATATTACTTTTGCCCGATACTTTTTTGAGATGGAAGAAGACAGATTTTATTCATCCGAGGAGGAGATACTGCAGGCAGTGCAGAAATTTGAACTCATGCGAAAAAACAACGAACGCTGTTTTTTCGATGTGATAGAGTTTGAATCGATTATTGACTACTACATTGAAAGCAATAATCCGGCAAAAGCCTTTGAAGCCGCCGATTTGGCCGCCGAACAGCACCCAAATTCAATATCAATAAAGCTGCTGAAAGCCAAAGCGCTTCTCGACAAGGGCAGGGCGGTTGAAGCTCTCAGCCTGTTGAAAAAATTAGAAAGCATAGAAACCGGCAACTACGAACTCTATATTGCAAAAGGAACTGCCCTGGGAATGCTTGGCAACATTAACGGCGCCCTGAAAATGTTCGACAAAGCCCTTGCAGTTGACTCCGACGAAGCGGAAGACATTTTATGTGCAATTACCTGCGTGCTTCAAAACCTTAACTTTTACAGGCAAATGATTCCGTACATGCATCAGCTTGTTGAACTGGCCCCCGGCGATTGCGCCCTTTTGTACGACCTGGCCTTTGCATATGAAAAAATTGACGACTATGAAAACAGTATAAAATACTATCTCGAATACCTTGAAGAAGACCCATTCTCTGACAGTGCATGGTATAACCTCGGAGTAATATACAACAAGCTCGACATGTACGAAAAAGCCATGGAAGCCTATGATTTTGCCATTGCAATCAATCCACAGAATACATTTGCACTTTTCAACAAGGGAAACATACTTAACGACATTGAACGATATCACGAAGCAATAGAGATTTACCACGAATGCCTTGAAAACGAGCCCGACAGTTTTGAGGCAATGACATACCTTGCCGAATGCTATGAAAAAACAGGCGATTTTGCCATGTCGTGGAAATATTATCAGGAAGCGCTCGACTTTGCCCCCGATTGTGCCGACACATGGTTTGGGCTTGGAATACTGGCCATGAACTCCGATAATATTGAAGACAGCCTTCTCTATTTCCATAAAGCCGTAAGCCTTGATGATGAAACCCCTGAATACTGGCATCTGATGGGACAGGCACACCTGAAAAACGGCGAAATAAAAGTTGCCTTAAAATACTTTTGCGAAGCACTTAAACTGAACGCATATTGCAGCGAAATATGGGCCGACACAGGAAGGGTAATTCTTAATGAGAACCTTATCGGCAAAGCCATTCCGTATCTGGAAAAAGCCAGTAAGGTAACCGGCGACATTCCGGGTATAAACTATCTCCTTGCATCGCTATACCTGCACGCAGGCCTTCACGGCAAGGCATACAGACATTTCATGCTGGCCGTCAGTGCAGACAGGGATGAATTTCCGGAATTTGAAGATTTGTTTCCACCATATATCATGACAGCAGAAATGCAGGAACTTCTCGCCAGATAACAGTTCAGTCAATAGACTTTTTGGGGCATATAGTGTATTTATATCACCCGAGCGAAAAGCATTAAAAGAAAAGAAAAAACAGGAAACAGAAGATTTTACGACGTGTTAATATAAAATAAGAGCATCGACGATTAATACGAAAGTGAATACGCAGATGAACATAACGTTGAGTTTGTTATAGTGTGTGCATACTTTTCTGAAAAGTTTAAGACGGCGAAAAAGCCGCACAACCCCGTTTATTTGTTTATAACGTTCTTCGTTATATTCCCGATGATTTATGCGGTTTGCCCCGGGATGCACCGATGCACTGCGCTTTGTTTTTCTATATAAATCCTAAGATATATTTGCTGCATATGTTAGTTAATATAAACACTTCATCTTTGCCACCCTGCAACCATATAGAATATATCCAATTCAATATGGAATATGTGCAGTTCCATGTGGAATATTTAAATTCCCTGTTGGAATACATTTCGTTCCATTATTCTGAAAAAAAGTAATTTTGCAGCAGATTAAAATCAATATAATAACATGTACCAAATCAGTTGACTTCTGCAGCAATTACGAATAAAGAAGCGTGATGAAGATTTTTTAATACATTTGCCATCACATTTATCAGTATCTTTATCGCTTAGTTTTTACGTCAATGAAAAAACATACAGATTTTCTTGTTATCGGTTCTGGAATTGCCGGACTGTCGTTTGCCCTAAAGGCGGCAGAATACGGGAAGGTGGCAATTGTTACAAAGGCATCTCTTGAAGATTCGAATACCCGGTATGCGCAGGGAGGAATAGCCGCAGTTTTCCGCGAGCCCGACAATTTTAAAAAACACATAAAAGACACTCTTGTTGCCGGCGACGGATTCTGCGATGAAGATGTTGTAAAAATGGTGGTGCATAAAGCCCCAGCCAGAATCAATGAGCTTATTGAACTCGGCGTTTCATTCGACCGGGCTGAAGACGGCTCTTACGACCTTGCCCGCGAAGGAGGGCATACCGAATACCGCATTCTGCACCATAAGGACAACACCGGCGAAGCCATACAGGTTGCACTAATGGAGCAGGTGCGTAAAAACAAAAACATAACCATCTACGAGCGGCACTTTGCAATAGACCTGCTTACGCAGCATCACCTTGGCGAAGTGATAAAGCGCACCAATCACGACATAAACTGTTTCGGCGCATACGTGGCCGATTTGACAAGCCGGAAGGTAACAACATTCCTGTCGAAAATTACGGTCATTGCCGCAGGCGGCATGGGCAATGTGTATATGACCACCACCAACCCCGAAATTGCCACCGGCGACGGCGTTGCAATGGTTTACCGCGCAAAGGGAATCATCGAAAACATGGAATTCATACAATTTCATCCCACCGCACTGTGGGACCCCAATACACGCCCCAACTTCCTGATAACCGAAGCCATGAGAGGCTACGGAGCTATCCTGAAAAACATGTCGGGCGAAAACTTCATGAAGCGCTACGACAGCCGCGAATCGCTTGCACCCCGCGACGTTGTGGCCAGGGCAATAGACAGTGAAATGAAAATGTGGGGCGACGACCATGTGTGGCTCGACTGTACGCATCTCGCTCCCGAAGGCCTGAAAGACCATTTTCCCAACATATACAGGTATTGCCTTACGAAAGGCATCGACATAACAAAAGACAAGATACCTGTGGTTCCGGCCGTACATTACTCATGCGGCGGAATAAAGGTAAACATCAATGGTCAAAGCACAATAAACAGGCTCTATGCCATAGGCGAAGCCTCGTCAACAGGGCTGCACGGAGCCAACCGGCTTGCATCGAACTCACTCATCGAAGCCGTTGTATATTCGCACAACGCCGCCGAACACTCCGGCCCAAGGCTGAAAGAACTGACGTTTGAAGAAAAGATTCCGGCATGGGACTACAAGGGAACCACACACCTCGAAGAAATGATACTCGTTACCCAGAACTACAAGGAGGTGCAGAGCATCATGAGCAACTACGTAGGCATTGTGCGCTCCGACCTACGCCTCGAACGCGCCCTTGTAAGGCTTGAAATAATATACAGGGAAACGGAAAGCCTCTATAAACGGTCGCTTATATCGAAGAAAATATGCGAGCTGCGTAACATTATTAACGTAGGATATATTATAATAAAAATGGCAAAAAACCGGCACGAAAGTATAGGGCTTCACTACTCGATAGACCATCCCCGCCGTGCCGTTACCGAATTCTGAAAACACATCAATGGAACATCTCGAAAACTCATTCAAAGGGAAAAACAATCTGTGGCGCTACATTGTAATGATAGCCGCCATATTTGCAGCAACGAACACCATCGGCGCAATCCCGGTGCTGATAGCCGTTCTGATAAAATCGGTATCAAACTACGGAGTGCTGCCGCAGATATCGTCGGGCAGCGATTACATGTCGATACTTGGCATTGGTCAAAACATGGGGTTTGTACTCATGCTGTTTCCATTTATTGCAGGGCTTGCCGCTTATGCCCTGCTTGTAATGCCGCTGCACGGCAGAACATTCATGCAGACCATAACAGGCGCACGGAAGTTCAGATGGAAACATTTCTGCATATCCGGAGCAGTATGGATGGTACTGATGGGCATATCGCTGTTTGTTTTTATGCTCATCAATCCCGGAGACTTTACGGTAAACAATACCGGCCCTTCGCTTATAGTACTCATTATTCTGTCGTTTGCACTCATTCCCTTTCAGGCGGCTTTCGAGGAAGTTATATTCCGCGGATACCTTATGCAGGGCTTTACCGCAGTGCTGCCGGCAAGACTGTTTGCACTTCTGTCAACAGCGGCGTTGTTTGCCGCCATGCACTCGTTCAACCCCGAAGTAAAGGAATACGGATTCCTTACCATAATGCCGCAGTATTTTACCTTCGGACTTATATTCGGAATAGCTACCATATTCGACAATGGCATAGAATCGGCGCTTGGTGCGCATGCTGCCAACAATATATTCCTGTGCATAATGCTCACGAGCAAATCGTCGGCACTGCAAACACCTGCGCTGTTCGAGCAGCATACCTACAATGCAGGCAGCGAACTTGCCGCAATGGTTATATCAGGCATTATCTTCCTCGGCATACTTTGGAAAATATTCGGCTGGAAAACCGGCGTTAAACCGCGTGCTTTTTCATAGTGTCAGTTCACGTCGTCTGCGTGTTCCATCAGTTTATTTACAAATTCCTGCGCAGATGTGTTTTTAAACGGTTTCATTCTTGTTTCAAAAAGCAGGGCGATTTCCTTGTTGCAGAGGTTGCCTATGCTTCCTTCATGGGTATAGTCGGAAGGTGCGGTTTTTTGAAACGATGTGTTTTTAACCATTTCCGAAACTGTTTTGTAGGCATCTCTGAACGGAACACCCTGTTTAACCAGCCTGTTGGCTGCTTCGGTGCTGAAAATAGCGTTGTATGTGGCCGATTCGGTTATGTTTTCTCTTATTCTGATATTGTTAATCATCATCAGCATTACGCTGATACATTCCTTCACTTCACGAAAGGCATCGAAAATCAGTTTTTTGAGAAGTTGCAAATCGCGGTTGTAACCCGACTGAAGGTTGCCTGCAAGTATTGCAACCTGGCCGGAGAGCGTCTGTATCAGATTGCACCGGCCTCTTATGAGCTCAAACACGTCGGGGTTTCGCTTCTGCGGCATTATGCTTGAGCCGGTAACAAGTTCATCGGGAAAATCGACGAACTTGTATTCGGAGCTCATGTAAATGCAGATATCCATCGAGAAACGCGAAAGGGTTTGCGCTATCGACGCAAGCGCCGAGGCTGTTGCCATTTCTATTTTTCCTCTGCTTACGCCGGCATAGGCAGAGTTGTACAGTGTATTGTCGAAACCAAGCAGTTCGGATGTCATCTTCCGATCTATGGGGAGGGTTGTTCCGTAGCCTGCAGCAGTTCCGAGCGGGTTCTGGTTATTGACAGCCCTTGCTGCAGCAAGCATCACTATGTCGTCGGCAAGGCATTCGGCCCAGGAGCCGAACCACAGGCCGAATGATGATACCATGGCCGACTGCATGTGGGTATAGCCGGGCAGGAGGATTTCACTGTGCCGTTCGCTGAGTTCCTGCAGTTTTGTAAACAGCATCTGTACCTGCATTGCGAGTGTGTCAATCTCTTCCCGCATATAAAGTCTTATATCGACAAGCACCTGGTCATTTCGCGACCGTCCGGTATGTATTTTTTTACCGGCCGGACCCAGCACCAGCGACATATCCTTTTCAATCTGCGAATGGATGTCTTCAACACCGTCTTCAATTACAAGTTCTCCTTTCTCATCGAGTTTGAAAAGCGAGCGCAAGGAGTGAAGCATTTTTGTTTTCTCATCTGCGGAGACAAGACCTGCCGACTGAAGCATTATGACGTGTGCCATCGAACCGATGATATCCCACTTGGCAAATACAAGGTCGGTTTGCCTGTCCATTCCGGCGGTGAACTCAATAATTACAGGTTCGGGATTTGTTCCTTTTTCCCAAAGTTTCATCTATGCCTATTTATTGAGTTTCTGGCTTTCCTCAACTATTGCGCGGTGAGCCATGAGCCTTATTGCATTTATCCTTATGAAGCCTTTGCTGTCGGTCTGGTCAAAGCCTCCTTCAATGTCCATGCTCGACAGGTTTTTATTATACAGCGACGACGGCGATTCTCGTCCTTCAATAATTATGTTGCCTTTATACAGGCAAAGGTGTACGCTGCCGTCAATCAGTTCCTGGCTCTTTTCTATTGCTGCCATAAGGAAATCCATTTCGGGACTGAACCAGAATCCGTTGTATATTAATTCGGCAAACTTCGGGGTAAGCATATTTACGAGCCTCATTACCTCTCTGTCCATAGCTATTCCTTCAATATCCCTGTGTGCCGTGATGAACACTGTTGCGGCGGGGGTTTCATAAACGCCTCGCGATTTTATGCCTACAAATCTGTTTTCTACCATGTCGAGAAGCCCTATGCCGTTCTTCCCTGCAAGGTCATTCAGATAAACGTACATCTCATACGCATCTTCCTTTATGGTTCCGTCTTCCTTGTTTACAAGTTTTACGGGCTGTCCGTTTTTGAAATGAATTACTATCCGGGTTTCCTTATCGGGTGCATCCTGTGGCATTACCATTTTTTCGAGCATGCTTTTATGAAGCGAATACATCGGGTCTTCCAGCACTCCGGCTTCGTGGCTTATGTGCATCAGGTTATCGTCTTCGCTGTATGGCTTGGATATGCTTGCCTTTACGGGAATTTTTCTCTCGGAGGCATATTTTAGCAGGTCTGTTCTGCCCTGAAACTGCTGCAGAAATTCCCTGTCTTTCCACGGGGCAATTACTTTAACATCGGGCATCAGGGCGTAATATGTAAGCTCAAACCTCACCTGGTCGTTTCCTTTCCCGGTTGCTCCATGAGCCACTGCCGTTGCACCTTCGGCTTTTGCTGCTTCAATCTGTTTTTTTGCTATAAGCGGCCTTGCAAGCGCAGTTCCGAGCAGATACCTGTTTTCATATACGGCATTGGCCATTATTGCCTTAAACACGTAGTCTTCTATGAATTCCTTTTTAAGGTCGGCAATAATAACTTTCGACGCTCCGAGCAGCAGTGCTTTTTCCCTGCATGCTTCAAAATCTTCTTTCTG
>JAITVX010000112.1 GCA_031285575.1 Bacteroidales bacterium | reverse complement strand
CATCGCAATATCTATGTTTTCGGTTAAAAGACTTACGAGATTGTTCAGTTCGTTAAACGACTCCTCTTCTATCTGCCACGAATCGGTTGTATAGAAAACATTTGTCAGCTGTATCTTTTCTCCGGTCTTTATCTTTGTCAGCAAAATGGTTTTAACATAAGGTTCGGCTACTGAGTGAATGCCTTCAAGCAGGAAGTTCTCCGAATGGAACAGATAGCCGTTTTTACTCACATTAATGCCATAGTTGAATCCCGATGGCAGACAGACAAGAAAATCGCCATTACCGCCGGTAACGCTTTTCATAACAATTCTCTTTTCGGTAAGATTAATCAGCTCATATTCGGCCTTTATCATGCCCCCTGTTTCCCTGTCTATCACCTTGCCTTTCAGGTACGAAACAGGGTCGGGCCTTATCGATTCGTCAACGTCGAAACAGAAAATATCCTTGCTGCTGGCCCTGTCTCTTACCGACGAAAAGAATGCGCGTTTGCCCGACGATTCAATTACAAGCCCCGTTTCGTCGTTGTATGTATTAACCGGATAGCCGAGGTTCTGAGGGGCTGTCCACGAACTGTCGCTTTCCATTTTTGTCATGTATATGTCGAAACCGCCCATGCCGGTAAGGCCGTCGGATGAAAAATAGAGCGTATGACCGTCGAAATGTATAAAGGGCGACATCTCGTCTCCTGCGGTATTTATATTTTTGCCCATATTAACAGGCGGCTGCCATCTGAAGCCTGTGTCGAGAACCGAATACCATATATCCTTGCCGCCGAAACCGCCAGGGCGACTGCTCGAGAAGAAAAGCATGCGGCCGTCGGCGCTGAGCGAGGGCTGCGAATCCCAATGCGGGGTGTTAACGGGTGGCCCTATGTTATATGGCTGTGTCCATACGCCGTCGCTGTTCGACGAAAAGTATATGTCGCAGTTGCCAACGCCACCCGGACGGTTGCAGGCGGTAAAAAACATATAGTCGCCACCGGCCGACAATGCCTGGGCGCCTTCATTCTGCGGGGTGTTGACCGGATGGCCAGCATTAAAAGCTTCGCCCCACACTCCGTTATGATTCACGCTTATGTAAAAGTCTTCCTGCGATGGGTTAGCATGCATGTTGCCGGTGCCGGTGGCCTGTTTTGTAAACATCATCGTATGTCCGTCGGCAGTTATCGACGGCCAGTATTCATCGTCGGCTGTATTTATACCGGCGCCAACACTCACGGGGTTGAATGAAACCGGATGAGCCATTGCCTCAAGTGCAAACTCACAGTCTGTGATGTTTTTTGCAGCAGTAATTCTGTTTTTTTCCGAAACACCCTTCTGCTCTGTATATACTTTGAAATGAACCAGCGCCCTCGAATAATCGCCCGACAGCATTTCAGAAACGGCCAGGTTGAAAAACACCGGCTTGTAAAACATCGAATCTATCTTCACAGCCGTGCGGTAGTTTTCGGCAGCTTCTGCGTATCTTTTCTGCCTGAAAAACAGTTCGCCGAGCATCATGTATGCCTCATAGAAACGAGGGTCTGTCTGAGTGGCTTCCTTAAAAATAATCTCTGCTTTTTGAAAATCGATATAGTCATAAGCCACCATGCCTTCGTTATACAGCCTCATTGCCCTGTTCGACACTGTATGTTTTCCCTGTGAATGTGCCGACGAAGGAAAAGCTGCACACAATATCGCTGCAACAGCTGCATATACAAAAACAGTGCTACGGAATATGAATATATTTGTGTGCCTGAACAGACACACGCCATGCAGGATTGCGTTTAACATACTCAACTATTTCGGGTATAATAATCTTCGCTCTGCTCCATTCGGGCTGAAGAAACAGCTTGCAGTCGTCGGTAACACGCTCGCGGCACTGTTCGGCCCATGCAAAATCGGCAGCGCTGCCAATAACAACTTTCAGTTCGCATGCAAGGTTGTATATGCTGTCAACAGGCGGCATGTGTTTCTTGGGCGACAGGCAAATCCAGCCCCATTTACATGTTACATCATATACACCCGACGTTTCAAGGAATGTCTTGATGCGCATAATGTCGAACCCCTCGCACATGTAACTGAGGTCCCATGCCAGAGGCTCACCGCCGGTTACAACAACCGATTTGGCGCCAATAAGTCTGGCTCTGATTATCACTTCGTCTATTTCGACAAGCGGATATATGCTTTCATCCCACGAATGTTTCGAATCGCACCAGCAACATTCTATGTTGCAGCCGGCAAGCCTTACGAAATAGGCAGCGCTGCCGGTATGATACCCCTCGCCCTGCAGCGAAAAGAACTCTTCAACAACAGGCAAGTATTTAACTTCAGCCATATCTCAATCAATAATTTATGTAAGTTATTCTGTAAGCCCGAGCAGCTTTAAAAATTCTCCATGGAAGAAAGTATTTTCATGTATTCCCGAAAACCTCTCTGCTCCGGGGCCACAGGAAAATACAGGCACCATAACTGCCGAATGGTCTTCGGTTGAAAAACCGGCAACCACCGTGCTGTCGGCCATGTTTCCGCCGGTAAGTGCAAGTCCACCTGTTTCGTGGTCGGCAGTAACAACAACAAGCGTATTGCCGTCGGTTGCCGCAAAGTCGAGTGCTGCGCCTATTGCCTCGTCGAAATCGACCATCTCGTCGGCCACATATCTGATATCGTTTTCGTGCCCGCCCCAGTCAATCTGCGAACCCTCAACCATCAGCACAAAACCGGCAGGCTCGCTGTTCAGAGCCTTTATTGCCGCCAGTGTCATATCCTTCAGCATTCCGCGCCGTCCTTCCGAAGCCTTTGGCATGTGTTCGGGTGCAAGAAGACAGGCAATTTTCGACCCTGTCGATCTTTTCAAGTCGTCCATCGTATATATCACGTCGTAAGCCTTATTGCGAAGCTCGGCTGTCAAATCGACGCTGTCGCTGCGGTGTATGAAATGGTTTGCGCCACCGCCAATAAACACGTCTATCGTACCCTTCAAAAAATCTTTTGCAATATCTTCATAGTTACCCCTGGCTGCATTGTGCGCCACAAACGATGCAGGCGTAGCGTGTGTTACTGCACTTGTGCTCACCACCCCCGATGCCAGTCCGGCTCTGTTGGCCGTTTCGGTTATCGAGCTGAGCGGAGTTCCGTCGGGGCTCACGCCAATCATTCCGTTGTTGGTCTTTTCGCCGGTGGCAATAGCCGTTCCGCCTGCGGCCGAGTCGGTTATGTAATTATCGGCCGAATATGTTTTGCTGAACCCCGAATACGGAAACCGCTCAATGTTCAGTTTGTGTCCTGCTGCCGTCATTCCGGCATACAGCTGAGCAACACCCATGCCGTCGCCAATTAAAATAATAACGTTTTTTGCTTTAGGCGCAGGTTCTGCCTTTTCTTTGCATCCTGCAGCACCCGCAAACACTGCAAACAGCGCCGCAAGCACCATGCTTTTCAACATAATTCTTTTCATAATTTTTAATTATTAATTCTGATAAACAGTATTACTCTTGATATTCAACGCCCGCAAAGGTATATATTTAATATATATACATGCCGTAAAAAAATAGTTTGTTTTATGTGGGACTGGTAATATTTTTTTCTTGAACCGCAGTGTTGATAAAAGCCGTATAAGCAGGCCGCACATCAGGCGGATGGGCTTTGCTGTACGGCAGGGGTGGTTTGCGCAAAAGACAGTGTGGCGCCAATAAGCGTTACGGTTGCAAGAAATGTTTTTCTCATAGATACAAATATTCGGTTCATTATGCTTCTCAGAGAAATATGCAGCATGTTATTTCAAACGCAGTATCCGGCACAGTTATTGCGAAGGCAAATGGATTGCTTCACTGTGGTAGCAGTGGCGAAGAAAGTACGCATGGAATTATTTTTTTTGCCGCACGGCTTGCATATAGAAAAAACATTGTATGTTTGCACATGTTTTAAAAAGCATAAACGCCATGATGCATAACGCATATAACACCGCCGTAGAGCCGCAATGCATTGCGGCTCTACAAAATATGCTTAGCATTTTACCCCCCCCCATCTGTCTATAAATAAATAAATTACAACATCATTGCCACCCCCATGGCGACACCTGCACAACCATGTGCAACCCCCGCCACTGGCTTCGACACACTTGCACAGACGTGTGCTCTTCCGATCTGTGTTATATGCGTTATGCATCATGGCGTTTATGCTTTTTAAAACATGTGCAAACATACAATGTTTTTTTTATATGCAAGCCGTGCGGCAAAAAAATAATTTCGTGCGGTTGCCATGTTATTTTATAATCTTTGAAACAGACCTGAATGTTGCCGTGCCTGCGCATGCGGTAAGTTCAAACAAGATACTTTCCATTGTGGTTATTGTTGCGCCGGCCTGCCTCATGCGTTCAACAGCAACAGCCTTGTTGTTATGGCTGCGCGACGCAACGCAGTCTTCTACAATAACAGGTGTGTATCCGGAATCGAGCATGTCGAGACATGTTTGCAAAACGCAGACATACGATTCTATGCCGCAAATAATGACATGTTTTTTCCCGATACAGTCGAGCTTATTTTTAAATTCCGGTTCACCATAACAGTTGAATGCAATCTTTTCCGTAAAGTCAAAATCGGGAATAAGCGCCATGAGCCTGTATTGTCAAAAAATATCACCCGCAAGTAATACCTGAAAAAGAAGCTGGCAAAATATTGCCCGGGTTCATATTGCAGTAAGCAATGCCAAACGTATGCTGTTAACAAAAACTCAGATTGTAAATAAAAAAAGTGCTCACCGAAAATGATATGAAAAATGAATATGGTGAGAAATGGATCTGGAGGAATAGGCTGGCGGAGCACTGTAGCATCATTGCCGGTAGGGGTTCCGGTTGTTTATTGCACGGCCAAGGGTTATTTCGTCGGTGTATTCGAGTTCGTCGCCTACGGCTACGCCACGGGCAAGGGTGGTAAGCGCTACGTTGTATTTGCCGAGTTTTTTATAAAGATAGAAGTTTGTAGTGTCGCCTTCCATGGTGGCACTGAGGGCAAATATTATTTCGGTAACGGTTCCCGACGACGCTTTTTCCTCAAGGCCGGCAATATAAAGGTCGGATGGTTTTATTCCTTCAACGGGCGATATTACTCCGCCCAAAACATGATATACGCCACGGAACTGCCTGGTGTTTTCAATGGCCATCACGTCCTGTATGTTTTCTACAACGCATACCAGCGTTCTGTCGCGTCTGTCGTCGGCGCAGATGCTGCAGATGCCGGTATCGGATATGTTGTTGCATACAGTGCAGCGCACTATATCGTTGTGCAGTGCTGCAATGCTTTCCCCAAAGCCTGCAACTTCCTGCCTGTCTCTGCGCAGCAGCGACATTACAAGCCTGAAAGCCGTCTTCCTGCCTATTCCCGGCAGCGACGCAAAGTGGTTAACGGCATTCTCAAGTGCTTTTGACGGAAATTCGGCGTAACTCATTCAGTGTTGTTTGCGGCAAAGGTAATTCAATTATGGATATGTTGGTGTGGGGGGATTACCGCTGTTGTCAACATTTTCTTCAATTATCTCTTCTTCCGGGTGTATTATAACGCTCTTTACCCTGTGCGGAATGCTCCATATTATAAAATAGCTCAATGCAAAGCTTATCGGTTTTGCTCCGTTGCCATAGCCCGGCAGATATACCGGCTGCATGTCTTTTCCGGTTCCCGAAGAAATCATTTTCCGCAGGCTTACAGACCATCCGAGGCTTATGTTTTTCATAATTTCTGCCCTTATTGCCGGCGTTACTTCGGCATAGTGAGCCATGGCTCTGTTCACGGGAATGGATGTCTGATGACGACCCCAGTAGTTTTCAGTGTTAATTTCGGGAATGCTGTATGAGAAGCCTGTGATTCCGTAACGGATGCCAACGCCAAAAGAGTATTTTCCTCCTGCCTTTTTGGGGGCTAACAGGTTGAAATCGACACCGGGTTTTATATAGAAGCCTTTTACCCGGAAGTCATACATCATCATGCCGGCATCCCGGTAGCGCAAATATGTGTAATCGTTTATTCCTGCAATAACTGTTGGCGCGAGTTTCTCACTAATGTCGGCGCTGAAGAAAGTTTCCAGACCGGCATGTTCCTTTTCGTAAAAATATCTGGAGGCTCCGGTAAGTTCAACCCCGACTCTGAATTTCAGGGGAAACATTATTGTATCCTGAGCCTGCAGCCTGCAGCCCCATACCGTTGCAACAATGATTATGCTAATAAAATATCGCAATATTTTCTGTGTTCTGTACAGTAACGTCATGATTGGTTATTGTTATCGAGTCTATTTCATTGGCGGTAAAACAGACTGTGTCTATGGCGTAACTCATCGCATAGCCGCACTCTTTTGAAACAAGACGCAGGGAGCCTGAATATACAAACCTTACAGTGTCGGCAGTTCCATTTATATTGATGATAAATTCTGTTTCGCCGCCCGATTCCTTTAACGGCAGCAATGCAGGAGCGGTTATTTTCTGATTGTCGTATATTTTCACGGCATTGCCCACGCCATACAGTGTGAGGCTGTCGGGCGTAACCGCCAGTGCCGGTACCGTATCGCAGTCGTAAAAAAACACCTTTACGCTTGCTTCCGTTGCCTCCATGCATTCGCTGTCGAGGCATGAAGCCAGCCAGAAAGGAAGCGCCGCGATAAATAAGAATGTAAAAGCCTTTGTCATTTATTCATGATTGAAAGCTGCAAAAGTAGTAAAATAATTTTGCAATGAGTACTTACATGCAGCGGTTAAATAGACCTCTTCGGAAACAGACCTTCAAAACCCTGTTCGCAAAGACGGTGTTTTGTTTTTCACGCCATTGGCCTTATTGGTGGGTCGGGCATGGGGCAGCAGGGGGTGCCCGCTTGCTTCACAGTATGCATAACGGTTATGGCGTCGGCATAGCGCCAGTCGATACTGTCGAGCATTATTGCCTTCAGCGTGCCGAACCGGAGTTCCTAACTTGTCATCCCCTCACGGTTCAGACTCCTCTTTTCAGAAGGGCTTCGTTGTTGGTTCTGTTATCGCACGGGCTCATTCTACCGCACGTTCCCATAGGCTACTGTTGACGTACACCGATTCTGTAAGAAATACATATACCGTAAAGGTAAACCTTGAACCGCCGGGTGCTCCGCGTATTAACGTCAATCCATCGCTGATTCATTACAGGGGCAACCCCAACGCCGATGTAACCGTAACGGTTGTTTCCGACTTCGAGTGTGCAATGTGCCGCGAATATCACGATGTTTACGATTCCCTTTATGCCAGGTATAACGGCAGGGTTCGATTGGCCTATACCAATTAGCGCCGCAAGGCAGGGCGGGTTCCAGGAAATGCACGATGCCCTGTTTAGTCTGCAAAACCTGCCCGACACGAGCGATGTTTTCAGAGATGTGAAAGGCGGTGGAAAATGTATCTGCTATTTACGGCAGATTATTTATCTTTACGGAAGAATTATTAACGCAAAAATTTTATTTAACTATGAGAAAGATTGTTATTTTGTCGGTAGTACTGACGTCGATTGTTGTTTTTTCCTGCCACAGGCGCAAGCCTGATGAAAAAAACGGGCAGGTTATGGCTTATTATTATACCGGATGGAACAATTTCAAACCGGAAACCCTTCCTTTTGACAAGCTTACGCACATTATCTTTTCATTTACCGAGGTAATTGACGGCGAAATGAAGTTTCCTGAAGATACTCTCGATATTATGCTCAAGAGGCTTGTGCAGGAAAGGGAAAAGCACCCCGGCCTGAAGGTAATGGTGGCATGCGGCGGATGGGCGGGCTCGAAAGGTTTTTCAGACATGGCAAAGACCGGTGAAGGCCGGAAAAAGTTTGTTGAAAGCGTTCTGAAATTCATAAAAGAGTATGATATTGACGGGTTGGATATTGACTGGGAATATCCGGGGCTGCCCGGCGACGACAATCCGTATTTGCCTGAAGACAAGCAGAACTTCACCAGTCTGATGTGCGAATTGAGGCAGGGGATGAATACCGTTGGCGATAATCTTGTACTCTCTTTTGCGGCGGCAGGCTGGGAAAGAGCTTTTGAGTTCATTGAACTCGACAGGGTTATGCAGTGCGTCAACTACATCAACATAATGTCATACGACCTTGCGGGTACCGGCGACCCCTACACTTCGCACCACACAAACCTCGGACTGGTTAAGATGGAAGACCTCGGCGGAACCCCCGCAGGCGATTCGATGATAAGCAGTGGCGACCCGACCCTGCCGTTTTCGACGGAAAAAATAGTAACATACCTGCTTAACCGCGGGGTAAACCCGTTGCAGATAATTGTAGGCGCCAGCTTTTCGGGAAGGGCGTGGCAAGGCGTGCCTCCACAGAACAACGGCCTGTATCAGACAGCAAGAGAGAGATGGAGGGGAAGAGCAGGATACTCAAACATAAGGGAAAGCCTTGAAGACAGGAACGGATTTGTCCGCCACTGGGATCCAGTAGCCAAAGCCCCGTATCTTTATAATGCTGCCGACAGCGTATTTATTACCTACGACGATACAATGTCGGTAAGGCTTAAAACAAAGTATGCCTTCGACAACGGGCTGGGCGGCATAATGTTCTGGCAGCTTGGCTCCGACACCCCCGAAGACGGGCTTGTAGATGCCATATTTGCCGAGAAGATGAGAAACAGAAAATAGACTTTTAAGGTAAACACAGCCAGTGCCCCCGCCGGTGTCGGAAAGCCGCGCGGGGGTTTTTGCCGTATATGCAGGCAAACTTGCCCGGCGGAACGTTCCGCCGGCTTCCCTGTGAAAAGGTGAAAGCGTCGCAACTCTGCGACGCCTTCACCGGTTTTAACTGACTGAAAACTGTTGCTTCCGCAGTTTGTATTGTTGTTGCCGCCTACTGTTCGGAGTATTCGTTTCCTACCTTGCGGGCACGTTCGGGCTTGTCGAGGTTTATAGAGGTTGCCAGGCCTGTTTCGACCAGTATGTTCCATCCGGCCGCAAGCTGAACGTATTCGGCGTATTCGCCTGCGTCGGGAATAACTGCTGTGGGGAACATTGTTGGCTTTGCAGATATGGCAATTACGTTTATGCCGGCGCCTTTTGCGAGGCGTTTGTCGAACTGTTCCTGTTCGCTGTCGAACGGGTCTATCCAGATGAGGGCGTCGTCTTTGTCCATCACTTCTTCTATGCCGTGCAGGGCGAATGTTCCTTCGAGGAAGTCCGATTTTTTCCTTGTAATTTCATTCGTTTTCAGAGCCAGTTCTTCGGCCACGCCGTTGTTGCGTCCGGCAAAATAGACTGTGCGGGCTTTTTTTATGGTGTTGGTTATTGCCGGGTCTATACCGGCAGTGAGGGCTTCGCCGAACTGTGCGGCGAGTTCTGCCAGGCCGTCCATTTTTACTCCGTGCAGCACCCTCAGAAGCGAGTCGTAGAAAAGTGCCTGCTCAACAACCGATTTCGTTGCTGCCACGGCGTCTTCCTTGCCGCACAACAGCACGTGGGTGTCGCCGGCCAGCTCGCACAGCTTTGTGCCTCCGTTGGCCGTTAGCCCGAAAATTGCGCTGTGGCCTGCATTTCTGAGAGCCGTCAGCAGCCTCACCACCTCTTTCGTCTGCCCCGAATTTGAGGCTGCAAACACGGCAAAGCTGCTGAGGTTATAGTCGAGCGCCTGCGTGCATCCTTCGGTAACCACCGGCATGCCGAACGATGTTTGCAGCGACCGGCTTATTGCTCTTTTTGCCGGAAATATCCTGCTGCTGCCCTCGCCCGTAAGGAAAAGCCCCTTGCACGCCTTTATCCGTTGTGCAAATGCTGTGGCCACATCGGGTTTAAACGTCCGGATTATTGACGGTGTTTCCATCATCTCCCTAACCAGCGCATACCGGCTGTATTTTTCTTCTTTTAAGTTCATTGCTTTATATTTTTTCGATTAAAAATTCTTTAAGGTCGGTTTGAACCTGCGGTTCTTTCTGGAATCCGCCTCCGAGGTGCTGCCAGTAAACTTCGGCATAGTCAACGCCGGCCATTTTACCGTAGTTTCTGTTTCCCTGAACCACAAACCCGAAGAAGTCGTCCATCTTGTGCATGTGTTTCATGAGGTCTATCTGCGAAATATGGCATTCGAGCATCTGCTTTTTTGTTTCAATAACCGATGTTACATCTACGTAAAAGTGCGGCGGGGCAATTTGCTGCCCCAGCGGGTCGCACAGCGTAAACGGCGACGAATGGTAAAGCAGCGGCGTAATCTTAACCGGCGGCTCGGGCACCAGCACCGTATCGAGCGACGACACCATTGCAGCCGCCTCAACAATAAGCGAGGTTGTTCTGTGGTCGGAATGGTAGTCGTTGGGCAGGTGGGTAAAAATTATTCCCGCTTTCACTTTCCTTATCAGGGAAATAACTTTAAGCCTCAGTTCCCTTGTGTCGAAGAGGAACCCGTCAACACCGCCAAGCGTGTAGTATTCGGCGTTCAGAACGGCGGCGGCTTTTTTTGCTTCTTCAAACCGTACTCTGGCGGTTTCTTCCATGGTCATTTTGCATCCGCCAAGGTCGCCTCCGGTAAGGGTGGCAATTACAATCTTATATCCTTTGTCTTTCAAAAGTTTCAACACCCCGGCATTCCATGCTTCGGCATCATCCGGATGCGCGTTAATCGACAACACTACTTTGTTAAATGTCCCTGTCATAATATGAATAGTTTAATTGGTTTTTACGTAAATTTTCTCAAGCCTTACAAATTTCGGCAGTTCGCCTGCAAGCGGTTTCATGTATTTGATAAACTCCGGCGAAACATGGTTGCCTTCTTTGTTGAAGTATTCAACGGGCATTGGTTTTGCCGATACGGCAACTTCGCTTAGCGGTGTTTTTCCGAACTTAATTTTATACGGCCTGTTCGAGATCCTTTCGATGCTTACCATTACTCCCGACTCGCCTCTTTCGGCAAGCTTTACGGCTTCAACTCCGCACCCGAACGCCTCATCGAGGTCGGTTTCCGACGCATTTGCAAAGTCGCACATTATAAGCGATTCGGTAATCTGGAATTCGCCGCGGCAATCAAATTCGTCAACTATCATCCTGTGAAGGTTTGTTGCTACACTGGCTCCGCCCATAGCTCCAAATTCGGTATTGTTGAATTTGTCTTTCTTTGTTGTGGCGCTTACCGGCGTTCCGTCGGCATATTTCAAACCTTCGCCACAAACAATCGATACCCATCCGTATGATTTCATGCACTTCTCTACATCTTTCAAGAACTTTTCGCGGCTGAAGCGAAACTCGGGGCAGTATATCAGATGCGGAGCGTCGTCTTCATCTTTTCTTGCCAGCGCTGTTGAGGCCGCCAGCCATCCGGCGTCTCTCCCTATTGTCTGGTATATTACAAACTGATCAACCTTCTGCATGTCGCGGGCAAGAACTCCGGCCTGAAGCACATTCAGTATGTTCGACCTTGCCGCAGAGGCAAACCCCGGTGTGTGGTCGGTTCCATACAAATCGTTGTCAACCGTTTTCGGTATGCCAATACCCACAAGTTCGTATTTCTGGCTGCGGCAATATTCTTCAACCCTGTGAATGGTGTCCATTGTATCGTTGCCTCCTATCAGGAAGAAATACCTTATATCGTACTTCTTCAGGACATCCAGAATAATGGGAAAATCACAGTCTTTAACCTTATGGCGCGAAGAGCCCAGCGCCGAAGAGGGGGTTTTTCGCAATCCGCTTATTATTTTCCCGGGTTGTTTCCCCAAATCCAGAATTTGTTCCTGCATAAATCCTTCTATTCCGTAATTCATCCCGTAAATATTATGAATGAGCGAAGATTCGGAAGCCTTCCTGATAACTCCGGCAAGGCTTGAGTTTATGACAGACGTAGGGCCTCCCGATTGTCCTACTAATGCATTTTCCTTGATCATATTTTTGCTTTTTTTGACATTAAACAGATTAAGCGTATTTCCGGTGCAAATATTTAAACAAATTTCAGTATTCCAAAATATGAGGGCTGATGATAGTCGGGATTTTTCGTTTCAACAGGGTTCCATGTTATATAATGCGGCATTGAAAGCATGTCTCCGCACTTATAAAAATTTGCCCGAAAGGTTTTACCACAAAGTTTTTCAACCCTATGATGAAAGAATACCTCAAAGGGTATTGCAATAACAATATTCCATTCAAACCGGCCCGATTTTTCTTTTACAGGATTGACGCCAACAGATGATTTTCTTCTGATTTTTGAAATAATTTCAGGATTTGCGCATGTACTGTTCTCCCTGCATGTCCCGGTTCCGAGAAGCACTGTACCGATGCCGTTAAATTCAAAATTATAGTATATGCCGTCGTTACCGGGCGATACAAAAAACTCAACGCATGAATCTTCACAAACCATCTGGTTTGTTTCGATTTTTTCGGCTTTAAAACAGTCTTCCGCTATAATGTATTTTAAATATAACTCTTTTTCACCGTAAGCAATAAAAAAGTTTACCTCAGGTTTATAGCTGTATCCTTTCCAGTTAATTACATCTATTTTATGTTTTTCCGCCTGGTCTTCCAATGCCGCCGATATTGCATCAAGCCCCGGAACCGGAAAAGCGAATGTTAATTCTTTTACTTCTGTCGTTTTCATTTCAAAATCCAATTTTTTGCGATATCAAATTTACAGTTATTTTTTTAAGAGTTCGCTTAAAATCTGTTTTTTTAACACGAAAGCAAAAAAAGAAAAATAATACAACAAAAGGACCGTTCAGAAAACTGTTTTCAGTTTTTGAAACTGCGAAGCGGGAAGCAATTATCGATTGTTTAGTACAGCTTGTTTGCAGCCATATATTCTGCAATCTGTACTGCATTTGTTGCTGCTCCTTTTCTTATGTTGTCGGAAACAATCCACAGGTTGAGGCATTTTTCCCGGGAAAAATCTCTGCGTATTCTTCCTACAAAAACCTCGTCTCTGTTATGCGCCGTAACTGGCATGGGATACTCGTTTTTAGCAGGGTTGTCGCATACTGTAACACCGGGAAATGAGGCAATAAGTTTTTTTACGTCTTCAATGTCAAATTCCTGTTCAAACTCTATGTTAATGGCTTCAGAGTGGCCTCCTACCACAGGTATTCTTGCTACAGTAGCAGTTACCATTATTGTTGGGTCTTCAAGTATTTTGCGTGTTTCGTCAATAAGTTTCTGTTCTTCGGATGTGTATCCGTCGTCTTGAAATGAGCCTCCGTGGGGAAAACAGTTTTTATCTATGGGATGGGCATAGGCCATATCGCCTTTTATTCCGGCTCTTTCATTTTCCATCTGCCTGACGGCTTTTACTCCGGTGCCTGTAACAGACTGGTAGGTGGCTGCAACAAGCCGTTTTATTTTATATCTCCTGTGAAGGGGGGCAAGGGCCATAACCATCTGTATTGTGGAACAGTTGGGATTCGAGATAATCATATCGCCTTTTTTTATTGCATGGCTGTTGATTTCGGGAACAACAAGGGGCACTTCAGGATACATTCTCCAGTACGATGAATTATCAATTACTACTGTTCCGTTTTTTGCAAATTCTGGAGCCCAGTCACGCGACGTTGATGCGCCTGCCGAAAAAATTGCAAAAGCAGGTTTTGCTTCAACGGCTTCTTTTACGCTTACTATCTTCACAGCTTTTCCATTAAACACAATCTCTTTTCCAACCGATTTTTCCGAAGCGGCCGGTATAAGTTCTGTTATGGGGAAGTTTCTCTCTTCAAGTACTCTTATCATTGTCTGTCCAACCATTCCAGTGGCTCCTATGACTGCTGTTTTCATTGTAGCATTTGTTGTTAAATTAATTTGTACTAAATTTACATTAAAATTAAAGGCCACAAAATTAATTTTTTTCTTTCTTTTACAGCATGAAAAAAATAATTTTATTGTTATTGATGTTCCCATGCCTGATGTCGGCACAGATTATCGACAGTTTTGAAGATGGCTTGTCGGAGTTGTGGAGCCAGCAGCCTGAAGGCAGATGGTCGGCAGATCAGGCCGGTGCATTGTCGGGGAACATGTCGTTACATCACACTTATGATAATACTGACGCCGGAATTGACAGGATAATGATTCCCGTTAAAGATATTCATCCAACCGAAGGGAGCGTTACATGGTCTTTCAAAATCAGGCATGGTAACGACCCGTCGCAACAAAACAACTGGCATGTGTTTTTATTTGCCGACAGAGGCGTGCATGAAATATCTCCGGATAAAAATTTCAACGGTTATGCGCTGGGTGTTAACCTTACGGGGAGCGACGATACGCTGAGACTGTGGAAAGTTAAGGGAACGCAACTGAAAGTTGTGGTTAATACAAAGGTAAACTGGCAGCTTGATATAGGCTCAACACAATACGCAACTGTAACCATTGAGCGTTTGGCCGGAGGCGAATGGAATGTAAGGGTTTACGATACCGGCAGCAGTCTTCTGAAAGAAACAGAAGGTGTTGATGCCGAATTATTTTTGCCGGCATGGTTTGGGTTAGCCTATAAATATACATCTACGCAGGACAGAAAGTTGTGGATAGACGATATTGATATTGACGGCGTATTTTATGCCGATACCAAGCCTCCTGCAGTTACTGAAACGGCATTGATCGGCAGAAAGTCGCTGTCGGTTTATTTTGATGAAGAACCTGCTTCTGAATTTTTCAACAGTAACAATTTCATCCTGGATAATAACAGTATTCTATCGGTAACACGCACTTCAACAAGGTCGGCGGAGCTTAAATTTTTAGATGAATTTCCGAATAAGTCGTTAAACAAACTTACTGTCAAAAATATATGCGACGTGGCCGGTAATTGCGCCGATACAACGATAGAATTTATGGCAGTCTGGGCAGAACCAGGCGATATTGTAATTTCCGAAATAATGGCAGACCCGCTACCGGCAGTGTCATTGCCAGACAGAGAGTATATAGAACTTTCAAACACAACAGGGTTTGCATTTAATCTTGGTGGATGGAAACTTATTTCCGGAGAGCAGAATGCGGTATTGCCGAATATTATTGCAGAAGCGGGAGAGATAATAATACTGTGTTCGGCATCGGATACAGCACTGTTTAAGCAGTATGGAAAAACGTATGGCATAAGGCAGTTTTCGTTGCTGACCGACGAAGGGAAGCTGTTAGCGCTTGTCGATACTTCAGGTGTGCTGATTCACGGAGTGGAATATTCAAACAGGTGGTATGGAAACAATTTGAAATCGGACGGAGGATGGTCGCTCGAAATGATTGATGTTACCGCTCCGTTTAATACCGGCGACAACTGGACAGCTTCTGTTTCGAGGTCTGGAGGAACACCGGGTACAGTAAACTCTGTTGCACGTAAAAATAACGACAACACCTTTGAAGGCATAAAAAATATTTTTGCCCATGACAATTCAAACCTGACTGTTGTATTCTCAGAACCTGTAATAAATCCGGAAGCAATTGGCAATAGCAACGTTAATGAAAAAATCGCTGTTACGGAAACGGTAAAGACAGATGTGCTGTTAAGAAAATTCGACCTGAAACTGTCTGCCCCTCTGGAAAACGGACAGATATATACATTCAGGCTGCCCGGCGACATTAAGGATTTTGCCGGTAACAGGCCTCTCGTAACCGAATTCAGGTTTGGGCTTACTGAAGATGCCGCATACAGAGATGTTATGTTTAATGAATTATTGTTTAATCCTTTGCCTGGCGACCAGGATTATATTGAATTGCATAACTGCTCCGGAAAAATAATTGATGCATCGAGGTTACTCCTGGCAAGAATTATCCCCGGCAATTCCGACACATCTTCGCTCGTTACCGTATCGCCCGTCAGCAGATGTATTTTACCCGGCGAATATTTCGTACTGACCATCGACAGGCAAAAGGTTATCGACAGATACCCTGCGGCTGTGGCGAAAAACATATACGAATTACCGTCATTGCCTGCAATGCCCGACGATGAGGGAACACTCCTGTTGCTGAATAGAGAACTTGATTTGGTCGATAAGGTTGCTTACAGTAAAAACATGCACAATCAACTTTTATCGGGAAACGATGGTATAGCGCTTGAAAAAGTCAATGAATGCGGTTCTTCGGAAGAACCGTCTAATTGGCATTCCGCAACAGAGCCGTCAGGATGGGGCACACCCGGAACAGAAAACTCTTATGTAAATAGAGAACCGTTATCGCAGGGTATTCATCTGTCATCGACAAGAATTACGCCCAACAACGACGGTATCGACGATTATCTTTCTGTTTCCTTCGCCCTTAACAGCTATGATAACGTTATCTCCGTATGGGTTTACAGTGAAGCGGGCACGCTGGTAAATAAAGTAGCTTCAAACATGCTGATACCGGAAGAAGCAAATATTACCTGGGACGGAACGGCCAGCGACGGCACTCCAGTAACAAACGGCATATATATAATATACATTACCTGGTTCAGCACCAGCGGTAAAACGGAAAGCCTGAAGAAAGTGTGCACCGTGCTGCGATAGCCATATAACGTATTAAGACATTCTCCTTGTCCGGTTCATTTTATTGGCATACCTTTAGGGCATAAAATATTCTGTTATGAAAATAAAAAAAACTGATATTGCAGCTGTAATAGTAGATATGCAGGAGAAACTTCTGCCCTGGATGCATGAAAGGGAAAAGCTGCTGAAAACTACACTGAAGCTTATTGAAGGCTTACAAGTTCTGTCGGTTCCGGTTTTGGTTACCCAGCAGTACACTAAAGGGCTTGGGCCAACATGCCGGGATATTGTAAATCTCATTCCTGATTTTGATTTTACGGAAAAGATTGCATTCAGCTGTTATGGTGAACCGGAATTTAAAAATAAACTCGACTGTATCGGGAAAAAACATGTCATTATATGCGGCATAGAATCGCATGTCTGCGTTTTGCAAACATGCCTCGACATGCTCGATTCCGGATATACACCTGTTATTGTAGAAGACTGCGTTGCGTCGCGCAGCCATAACGACAAGGCTGTTGCTGTTGAACGCATGAGGCAGTCCGGCGCAACAATAACCACAATGGAAAGTATCTTGTTTGAACTCACCGGATGCGCAGGCACAGCAACATTCAGGTCTGTTTCAAATATTATAAAATAACAGGGCAACCGCATGAAATTATTTCTTTGCCCGCCACCGCCGGCGAGCGACGGAGTAACATAACCTGTTATAATTTTATATATGTAATTTTATGCAGATATTTTTTTTGAAATTTTTATTTATTTTTGACGCAAAACCAATTGGCAAAACAGTTGAAACTTTTTAACAGGCATACAGCCACAAACCACACCGCAACAGCGAATACTGCCGTATATCTGAAAAAAATTCAGCATTTTACCGCCAGTAGCATCCATCTATAAATCAATAAATTACAATACTACCGCCAACCCCATGGCTACACCTGCACAACCACGTGCAACCTTCGCCACGGCTATCGACACGCTTGCACAACACTGTGCAACCATCACCACAGGCTTGGGCACACTTGTACAGCCTTGTGCAGCGGCATACGGTAATAAAAGAACATTTTAATAACTTAACCGAGCAGGAACAAGCCGAAGCCATGAGGCAGTATATTCGGGATGTATTTATTCCCGAATATGCCAGGAATTTCAATAAAGGATTATCAGCTGAAGATATAGACGGTAAAAGCAAAACAAAAGCTCATGCTCTGTTTGACAGTTCTTTTATCGACAGTATAGAGGTGGAGACAAGCAAAAGCCTGCAACAGATACATGGCTACCTGTTTGGTGGCTTATATGATTTTGCAGGATAAATCAGACAAAAAACATCTCGAAAGGTGGTTTTCAGTTTGTAGTATCACATTTTCTTGGCGGTACATTTAACGCCTAATGGTTCTTTGTTATATTGAAATTTGGGAAACGGATAAAAGGATGTAATAATTTCCTGTTTATGCTTCGTTTATATTATGTAGTTTGCTGGTTAAAATTCTTTGTAAAGAAATAAGAAACAATTGAAGGGAATGGGGCTCAATGGCTACTCCAGTTTCCGGTAATAATATGGTGTGTATCCCATGAAAAGTTCCGGGTGAAGAATTGAAGCAATGTCTTTCAGTATTATATGAGGCGATATGGCGCCGCTTTCCCAGAAATCGTTGCCTCCGTTTTTATTTACCCTGCTGTTGTTGTTGTAGAGATTGCCGGATGAAAAGCTTTTAAGGGTTCCGAGGCGTTTATCGAGCACGGCAATTTCGGAGGCATGTTCTGCCGTACCTGTATTCAGCCAGTAATCGGCGTTTACTGCTTTTATATATACGCTTTCGAGACTGAGCGGCATCGAGGAATTGGAGTGAATATCGTTCCATAAATATTTGCCGCCGGCGTCGGCTATTAATTTGGCAATAAAAGAATTGCCAGGAGATACAAACCATGTGTCTCTGAAAGGCAGGCCGAGCAGTATCAGCGGATGGTGGTTTGCAGCACTGTCAATAAAACTTTTCAGACTGTTATAGCTGTCGGCCGCAGCGCTGAAAATACTGTCGGCCATGCAGCGCTTGCAGTATAGCTCTCCAAACAGTTTAATCCATTCTGCTTTGCCAAGCGGGTCTTCTTCAAGGTAATCGGCATTGAACATTGTTTTTATTCCCGTTTCTTTCATCTTGTTTATATGCCCGGCAGCTTCGTTTCCAATGCCATACATCATTACAATATCGGGAGAAATGTCAATGAGTGTTTCCATATTCAGGTTCGCTTCGTATCCAACTTCGACTATATGACGTTTTTCAACCATCACGGCTATTTCGGGCGAGTATGCCAGATTGGCGCCAGAGATGCCCCTTATTGTTGACGCTTCGCCAAGCGCTGAAATCATGCCGGCGTGGGTTGTTGACATGCATACTATTTTTTCGACCGGCACAAATATTACCTCCGATTGGTCGATACCTTCCGGCACGGGTAAGCCTTTCGGCACAAGGTAATGGTCGTATGATATGTTTGAAGCTCCCTGCCACGGATTTTTTACTGTTATCTTTACAAATTCTTCTGAATGTGAGATAGCAAAACCTTGCGCAACAGTTATTTCGTTTGCCGACATGTTAATACTGCCACTTTCAGTTTTTCTTGCACTGCCGCAGCAACCGAACAGCAGTGCCGTAATCATTAACATGAACACTGTTTTTTTTATGCCGTTTACTATTTTAAACAATTCAGTGTTAGCAACAATAATATCATTTCCGCTATGTCTGTTTGTCATATAATCATAATTTGTGTAAAAAACTGCTACGCAAATAACGTACAACTGTATTAAATACAGTAATCATAGAACCTGTCTCAAAATATACGAGACAGGTTCTATTGTTTAATTTTCAGGTGCTATCATACCCGCAGAAATACCTTCTGACGATAAAGGAAATAGAGGAACAGCCAACTTGCAGCAACAAAAAATATTGAAGATATCAGCGGCTGTACTATTGCAGGCGAAGATTCTACCAGTCCACGGCAGAAGAAGTTGCCAATTGTATTGAAATTGATAATTCTCTGCCCAAGATAAATGGTTATGGAATTCATGCCGATAACGCTGAAGAAGAACACCCACTTCTGGAATTTACGGACATCGATTATGTAGTAGAAGAGTGCAAAAAGCATGAACGAGAGACCGCCTACAAAGCATACGTATGAACTTGACCACAGTTTCTTGTTTATCGGCATTCCAAAATTCCATATGAGGCCAAGAACCACCAGGCCGGTTCCTATTGCGGCAAGCATAAACGCTTTGTTATTCCCGCTTTTGTCTTCTTTTTTCACTAATTCGCCGGCAAACATCCCAAGCAGCGCCGTGCATATTGCGGGTATAGTTGATAGAATGCCCTCGGGGTCGAAAGTTTTATCATAGAGGTGCCCAGGCAGAAATAGCCGGTCGATATATCCGACAAGGTTGCCTTCGAAAGTATAACGGCCGTAGCCCGATATGTCTGGAGCTGGAAACAAGCCAAGCAGTGCCCAGTAGAACAAAAGTATTCCTGCAGTTATCCAGATGCGCCACCTTGTATTAACATTCATGAAAATTATGGCTGCAAACATCCACGCCAGGCCAATACGCCCCAGCACGCTTGCATAACGCAGTTCGGCAAACGTCAGACCAAAAAAACCGTTGTAAACAAATCCAAGCAGCACGAGAACTATACCACGCTGTATTACCTGCCTGTATATTTTTCTTTCACTCAGTCCTTTGCTGCGGCTCTTTGACAGCGAAAAAGGGAAAGATACTCCTGCCAGAAACAGGAAAAGTGGAAAAATCATGTCGTAGAATGCAAAGCCATTCCATTGAACATGATCCATCTGATTTTTTACCACATCAGAGAACCATCCAGGGCAAAGGGTGCACAATCCGAGTATTATGCCCTGCCCTCCCATAATAAAAAACATGTCGAACCCGCGAAGGACATCAAGTGACATCAGCCTCTCACTTTTTGGTTTGTTGTTAGCCATAAGATTTTATTGTTAGAAGGTTAATATGCTGCATTAAATAATAACCGTTTAGTTCTCAACTCCTATAATCCGCAGCAGCTCCAGTGCCGCTTCGCGGGGGCCGTTCGATTCAAAGCCCTGCACACCAAGACGTGTACGCATCTGGCCTACAAATACGTTGTTCCTGAAGAACGACTTGAAATACCGTTTCACAATCTCTTCATGGATGTTCATGTATTCAGGTGGACCAAATATGTTTGCAAAGTATGTGTTCACCAGACCGCTTGAGGTGGTTGTGCCCTTGCTCATAACAGCTCCTGCGCGGAATGTGTCGAGTGCCGCATCCGACGTACTGAAACGCTCTATAATTGGGTGACTTTCATCAATATCCTCGTAGTTATTTGCATACAGGATATAATCTATCTTATGCCCCTGTATAACGGTTTCAAATTTTGTAACCGGTATAATGATTCTTGCATTTACCTGGCTCGGGTTCATTATTATCGAACGGTCGAGATGACCGTATGCGTAGCCGGGCTGCAGGTCGTCAAGGCGGAGGAACGCGCCTGTTTCGGTGCCGTATCCTATGGGAACACCGGCTCTGTCGAGTTCAATAGAGCCCATGTCGTCGGCAATGATTGTAAGTTCACGTATATGCTTTTCGCCAAGCACCCTGAAAGCTTCCAGCGTTTCCGATTTGCCGGCTCCGGTGTCGCCCATCATCAGTATTGTGGCTTCCTTGTTGCCCTGAAGCAGTATTTTCACCATTGCGCCATGGAAAGGCATGGTGCCCGACTTCATCATGAAAGCATTGTGAAGCGTGAGTGCCATCTTCTTCAGGTAGCCAAAGTATCCGAACTCGGGCCGTCCGGGTACGGCTCCAACGAATATATCGTTCTGACTGTCTTCGCAGAATACCGTAGGGGAGGTTGACAATCCGTCGAGTACATTACCTTGGGCGCCATATATGAACACGGCGTCGGGTTTGCGCTGCAGGTCGTTGTCGTCGGCAAGCTGAAACAAGTTGCACTGCGAAAAGCCAAGCTCGAAGAAGTCAATATGAAAGTAAACCATCACAAGCAGCTTACCAATTCTTGCCGGGTAGCACAGCCACTCGTCGGGATGCAGTTCAACCAAGTCTATCGGGTTCTTTTCTATCTTCTTAAAATGCCCCGTCCGCTTGTTCATTGGCTGATGGATGACAAGTGGCGGGTAGATAAGCATCTGTCTTATAACCGGTATGCTGTTCAGTTTTCTATACCTGTCGTCGTTCCAGACTATTTCCTTGGGCATCGATATAACCGACATTTCGGCTCCGGCCGGTATCTGGCGGTAAACGTTGGGATGGCTGCCTGTTATGTTCTCGATAATCTGCCGGTAAACGCTTCTTATGAGGTGCGACAGCCGCTCAACCGTTTCGTTAAAAGTGCGGTATGGCCTTTTGTCGAGCCGGTCGCCTTCAGAATCGTTCACAATAAAACGGTCGAAGCCACGCCAGCAGTCGTACAGATATTCAACAAAGTCGGCAAGCCTGTCGAGATTCCGTATAAACGTTACAGACCGCTTATCGACGTGCTCCACAAGACTGTTTTCATACTTCACAAGATATTTGAGTGTATTGACCAAATCTGAAATCGACTCACTGTCAACGGCCCTTCCGTCAAAAATCTCAAGCAGTGGAGAATTTTTCGACTGAAGATTTCGGATACAGTGATTGAGTACCTGGTGTAATTTTTCAGAATCGAGCAACTCTTCCGGCGTTTCACACATCCTTTCTCTGATGTTCATAATTGCCTTGTTGCCAATGATGCGCAATGTGCTTTTTTGCATAGCAGTATTTAATATTTACTGCAAAAATATCATAATAATCAATTAAAACCGGGCTGTTTTTCTATTATTTTAATCAATATCGTCTTTTTCTTTCTAAACAGTTGAATGTAAGACGGTATTTTAACCTGAAATTATGCCGACAGGTGCGGCAGCAATATGGCCGGCATTCCCTGATACTATCACGAAACTGTGAAGTCGTCGTGTCTTCAATTTACAGAACCATTGATTAGTAATTTTGCATATCTATTTAGCAATTTTCCTTATATATAAGTAGTTGTAACAAAATTTTCATTGTTTTAACATTTTTTGAATACAATTTTGTTTTTCGTCTGAAACAGGAATGATAAGGCAGGTATTCGACTGTATGGAGCATACCTGCTGAGCAAAGATAAACCCGGTCGCGAGCAGGAAAAACTTCATAACACCAATTTAAAGCAAATCTGCAACCGGGCTGGAAGGGCTGTATGATAAGCTTTATTGGCAGAGGAACAGCTTAGGCAGCAACAATCAGCCCTGTCCGACAGTCCGGAAAACTCTGCATACAATACAGCATCCTGTCAGGGCGTTAGTCCGGGATCGAATACCGGTAATCCAGTGTATATCACCTGATGCATTCCTCAGGTTGCAGCTATCAAAAGGCAAGGGGTTTTTATCCCGAAACGGTAACAAACTAAAGCAGAATTAAACTCATTTAAACTTTTAGTTTACTAAAAAATACTTGCTATTCATAAAAAAACGATTATATTAAGCACATAATCACAAGTATTTGCCATCATTACTTTCGGTAAACGACGTATAAGTCATTCTCAACGGCTCAATACATAGTCTTTATATGAAATTCCGCTGACTTTTTTGATTATTGCTCCCAAGATCACCATTCCGCCTTCCGAGCAGTAAACACTGTCGCCCGGATTAAAATAATAATTTCTGATTTTTGATAAATGAAATAACGTCAGAGCAGTTTCTAACTTTTGTGTAGCTGGATTCTGCAACATTATAAACATCTTTATATCCTGAAGAATGTGCCGGTAAACCTGATGGTTTTGCTAAAAATAGCTTCTCTGTTTTTTGCAATGACAACTACGCCTGAAAAATAGTCGTCAATAGAATAAATAAATGAATGTCAGATATTGCACCCACTATTTGCCCGGTTGCCTCTGACTACCCCGTCGGATTTCGTGATGAAATGCCTTGAAGCTATTTCCTGGTATATGGAAACTTTCAAAATGGTCGCAAAAATGGTTTCGGGAGAAGGTTAGGTAAAATATCCGACAATCATTTATTTTAACAATTTATCTTCCACCTGCTCTGTTTTTTTCCTCTTCAATACCGGTCGATTTGCTACGAGCCGCTTTTACTGTGGCAGAACCAAAGTTGTAGCTAAGTGTCAAATTGACATAACGCCTGTCGGTTTCGATAAATATTGAGTTATTTACGTTCTCGTATTTGGCAGATGCTTTTTCATTACTTGTATATAATATATCGCTGACATTAAGCGATAGTGTCATTTTATTTTTCAGCAGTGTCTGTCTGAGGCCTGCCGAAAGACCTCCCATAGGCTCTAACACAAAATACCCCATTCGCATCCCTGACATATACATGCCCGTTACTTCTGCCGACAAAGTCGGCGTAATGGTAAGGTTGTTATTCAGTTGGACTATCAAAGAACCACCTTCATTAACAAACCTGCCCGAAGCCTCATTTGATGTCCCGATTTGATATGCTCCCTGAACAAAAAGACTTGCCGTCCATACCTTGGCTATCTGCTTGCGATAATTGACCATTGCATTAATATTCTGACTCTTGCCAAAGTTCTTATCAACCAAACCGTAGCGTTGTGTAGCAGCATCTTCAACAGGTGTAAGTATAATCAGGTCGGTTGTGTGGCTGTAACCTATGCGAGTCATAAAGCCTTGAGCAAACGTATGCGACAACTGAACATTGTGCGTATATGCCGGCATAAGATTGGGGTTTCCGGCTCTAAAAGAATAGGCGTCAATAGCAATTTCAAACGGATTCAACTGGCCGTAACCCGGCCGGCTGAGTCTGCGGCTATACGACAGGCCTAATGTATGCTTTTCTGATGCCTGCCAGTTAACGAACAGCGTTGGAAACAGGTTGAAATACGACGTGTCGTTCACTTCTCCGGTTGTCATCTGTTTGCCTTCAGACCATGTATGTTCGCCACGAAGTCCCGCCTGCAAACTGAATTTACCCAGTTGCTGGCTAAAGCTGATATAGCCGGCATCTATCTGCTCCTTATAAATAAAGCGGTTTGTCTGGTTGGCATCAACCTGCCAGTCATTGTCGGCAAATACGTCAAATTTCAGGTCGTTGTCTGTTTGGGTCTGACTTATCTTGGCTCCGGTTTCCATTCGGGCGCCTTTCCACAAAGGCTGAACATAGTCTAATTTTGAAGAATAGACGTCTATGGTTTGCGGGTTGCTGTTGCGCAACTGTTCTATATCGCCAAGCATCACATTGCCCGGACTGTAATAAGTGTTTTTGTTCTGCTGAAAAGAATTACTGCCAAAACTGGCATAATCCAAATCAAAATTCAGTTGCTGTCCGGGCTTGTCGAACGTCAACTGATAATTCATATTTACCTGAATACCGTCTCTTTGGCTGGTTATAAAATTATCTGCTGTAGAATAGGTTACTCCTTCGTATGTTGGGGTAATATTCGTAATCCCCCCGACATCGTCCCTTAAGCCATCCGAATAATTAGCGTTAACAATGATGCCCAACGTATTCTTGGGGTTAATAAAATAATCGACACCTGCCCTTACAGTGTTAGAGAAACTGGCATTGGATGATTTAAGTAATGTATTTTGGTCAAAAGCGACTTCACCGATAGAAGTCTTCATAACGTTAGTTTGCGTGAGTTTTTCCCAATTATTGTTGCGGTTGACAGAATAGTTACCAAACACATTAAACTTTTCGCGACGCCAGTTAAGGCTCACACCGGTGTTTTCCCTGTCCACATGTCCCTGCCGGTACCCTGCTGTAAGCGTTCCGTTAACTCCAAACTGCAGACCTTTCTTGGTGCGAATATCAATGATTCCTCCAGACCCTGCAGCATCATACCGCGACGAAGGATTGGTGATAACCTCTATACGGTCAATTTCGTCACCCTGCATGGAACTGAGAAACGCCTGCAACTGTTCGCCGCTCATCTGCGAAGGACGTCCGTCAATCCATACTTCTACATTATTTCCCAACACAGATATGTCGCCTTGCTGACTGACCAGTACACCCGGCGTATTCTGCAAAATATTGGTGGCGTTGCGTCCGGCGCTCTGAATGTTGCCGCTAACGTTCACAACATAGCGGTCGGTTCTGGCAACTACCAGCGGACGGTCGGCGCTCACAACTACTTCTTCCAGACGGTTGGTGCTTTCGGCAAGGGTAATATCGCCCAAAGCACTTTGCGCAGGAACTCTTACATTGCGAAACGCTCGCTCGTAGCCTATGAACGATACCTGCAAAATATAGTTCCCCGACGCTACGTTCTGAATTGTAAATTTGCCGTCAGTATCAGTTATGGTACCGGTTACCGCGCTTGAGTCGGAGCGCAGCATGGCAGCGGTTGCGTAGGGAATCGGTGAGCCGTCGGCTTCATTCCTTACGATACCACTAAGTTGGTGCTGTGCTGTTAAGCTGAACGCACATAAGCTAAAAATAGCCAGTGTAATAATAAAGTTTTTCATAATAATTTGTTTGGTTAATATTAAGTTTAGTTTGAAAACAGATTTCTTCATGCAGTTCAGTAATGATGTTCACTCTGATGCAGCATGCTGTTGCTACCTGCATAAGCAGGCATGACAGGCAGA
>JAITVX010000091.1 GCA_031285575.1 Bacteroidales bacterium | reverse complement strand
AAAGATGATGGCGGAAACATTACGGATCCTGATGAATTTTCGTTCATACCCGATCGCATGAGTTACGGCACGTTGCGCCTTGGTCTCAACCTGATATTCGGCAGACACGGCTACGCTAACCGCCCCATGCTCGACAAGGGCAGAAGCAGCTGGAACTGAGAAATCTGGTAACGGCTTGATTTCAGAAGAAGCCTGAATATGAATAACTTCATCCGGCGCCTTTAAGAAGATTATTTTGATTATGTCGGAAACATTTTCTTTCTACATCCGTTTAAAAAAATGAAGTATTCAGAAATAAAAACAAAGCATTATGAAATGTGAATGAATTATTATGAAACAAGAACACAGTATTCAGGAACATGAACATGGGTTTTGATGAATTGATTCCTTGCATGAGTTGTTTCAGGCCTTATGTTTTCCGAAGAAGTACATCAAAAAACATTCAACATTATAATATATTTTGTAAGGTAGAATGAGACACGTAAATATTACTTACCGACATAAAAATTAACCGGCAATGAAAATGACTGTTATTACAATAATGTGTGCGGCAGCAGTGCTTTCTGCAAGTGGCTGCAATACCGCCAAAAAAACCTCAACATCCAGTGGCTACGATGCTACACTGCAGGAAATGGCCGGCATCTATACCGGAACGCTGCCATGCGTCGACTGCCCCGGCATTCAGGTCAGGATAAACCTGAACAGTAACCTTACATACACGCTGCAAACCCGGTATGAAGGAACGGAAGAAACAATTACCGAACCTGGCAAATATGAATGGGACGCCGTTGGCAGGATAATAAAATTCGATAACGAACTGCTTGGCAATTGCCTGCCAGAAGGCAATACCATATACAAACTGACCGACGGCAAAAAAAATACAGGATCAAATGCCGAAAACTACAAACTGGCAAAGGTCGATAGGCTGCTGGTAGAAAAATACTGGAAACTGCTCGAACTGTACGGCAATCCTGTAACCAGCCCCCGGGAGGCGCATATTATTTTCCATATCGACGGCAGCCGGTTCAACGGTAATGCAGGGTGTAACACTATATCGGGAAGCTACCAGGCAAGAGACAACGGCCGCATAGCTTTCTCACAGACTGTTTCCACCCAGATGATGTGCCTCAGCATGGAAACCGAGAACAGATTCAAAGAGGTAATAGGCAGAGCCGACAGTTACTCCATACAGGGCGACACGCTGACGCTTAACCGTGCACGAATGGCGCCCATTGCACGCTTTGTTGCCGTTTACCTGCAGTAACCGTTTATGCCAAAGCCGAACAGTTTGGAAAAGGGAACCGTAATAAAATCGACAGGCAGCAGGTATAAAATTCTTACCGGCGGTGGCAACGTTGTTGAAAGTTGCATACGCGGAAAACTGCGAATGAACGAAACAAGGAAAACCAACCCTATAGCCGTTGGCGATGAAGTGCTGTTTGAAACCGACAGAAAAACCGGTGCAGGCATAATAACCGCACTGCTCGACCGGCGCAACTATATTCTGCGGAAATCATCAAACCTCTCAAGACATTCGCAGGTTATTGCAGCCAACATCGACCAGGCCCTGCTGATGATAACCGTAAAGATGCCCGAAACACCGGTCGAGTTCATCGACCGGTTTCTTGTTTCAGCCGAGGCATACCGGATTCCCGCCATAATACTTATCAATAAAACCGACCTTTACCAGCCGGATGACCTTGAGAAAATGTACTCGCTCGAATCTATGTACCGCAACATAGGGTATCGCACCATGCACTTTTCCATTACCGCCGGGTTCGACCCGCAGCCGCTTGTCGAGCTTATGAAAAACAAGGTAAGCCTCATATCGGGGAACTCCGGCACGGGCAAATCGTCGTTGCTTAATACCCTCAATCCCCAGCTTCGCATCAGAACCGAAAAAATATCCGACTATCACCTGCAGGGAAAACACATAACCACATACCCCGAAATGTACCCGATGCCCTTCGGCGGATTTGCAATCGACACCCCCGGCATACGCGGTTTTGGAGTTGTAGATATGGAACGAAATGAAATATCGCACTTCTTCCCCGAAATATTCAAAACTTCAAAAAACTGCCGTTTTGGCAGCTGCCTGCACATCGACGAACCCGGATGCGCGGTAAAGGAAGCTTTAGCCTGCGGTGCAATAAACCCGCTGCGCTACCGCAGCTACCTTAACATTGTGGAAGCAGACGACAGAAAATATCGGTAACACAAACAGAGCCTGTACAATGCGGGAAGGGGGGGCTTGGGCGGCATTTTACCGGCAATATAATGAACAGGATATAATAACTAAAAATGCAGTAAAGAATACCTGCACACTGTTTTCGTGGTAAAAATACTGTCGGATATTTGCAAATTAAACCGGTTTTTATTTGGCTGTTTGATAATTTTCTAATTAATTTGTTGTTGCCTGGTACTGAAATTGGTTTTGGCAGGCAGTTTTGATTACTCATTAATAAGATGAAGGACTTTATTGCTATACGAATAAAAAACGGCGACGAGCAGGCTTTCGAGCTGCTTTTTCGCAAGTATTATTCAAGATTAAAGGGGTTTGCCAATAAGTTCCTTCACAATCAGGAAGAAGCAGAAGAAATTGTTGAAGAAGTTTTTATTAAAATATGGGAAAACAAAAAGTCTATTGATCCTGACAGTTCGTTAGTTTCCTATATGTTCAAAACAGCGCAGAATTTAAGTTTAAATGCTCTTCGTAAAAATAAAACAGTATCGAAACATATTGAGATATTGAAAGCTGAATATATAGATAACGTTTATTTTTATACTTATGAAGATTATAACATATATGAACTGGAAGTATTACTGTTATTTTTGCAGGAAAAAACTGCAGGTATGGCAATAAGCAGTAAAATAGCGAGTAAGTTTTTTCTTTTCATTTTCAGAATATTATAATTTCAAAAATCGAAATTAAATTAAGACCTGCGGCGCGGCACCATAACAGGCGTTGCAATACCGTTGAGGTCGTAAACAATCCGGCCTGCCCTTATGGTCATCTGGCATTCCAGTTTCTTATCGGCCTCTATCCTAACACCCCTGGTGTCGAATAAGCCAAACTTGCCTGTTCTTATGCTAAGAATTGCTATATCGGCTTCGCTTCCAACAGAAAGGTGACCAAGCTCAGGGCGTTTAATCATTTGGGCGGTTTTCCATGTGCTGGCGTTAATTACGCTTTTAAGATCCATTCCCAAAGCCAAAAACTTATCCATACATGTAAGCTGGTCTTTCATCGCTGCATTCATACTGGATATATGAAGGTCGGTGCTGATAACGTCGGGAAAAAATCCGACTTTCGACAGCGGTATTGCATTCTCAAAACCAAAACTGCCCCCTCCGTGGCCTACTTCAAACAACACGCCTCTTTTTCTCGCAGCCTCCATAGTCGGTATATTCTGGCCTGTGTTTCTTGTAAAGCAATGGGAATAGATATCGCCAGGCCTGAGATAATAGAGAAGTAATGAATCGAGTTGGGTTCTGCCATGGTCAACCATAACCGGCATATTGGCAATTGTACCTGCTTCTACGGCGCGTATAACAGGCGTGGGCTCGCGACCTGTGAAGTGAGCAAGCTTAATGCCGACAATATATTCAGAGTTTTGTTTTGCAAATTCTGCAGTACGTTGGGCATCCATATCTTTAACGTTATTTTCAAAAGGCCCTTCCCACATTCCTATTCCAACAATGTTAAGGTAAGCAAGTATTCTTGTTTGCGAAATATCGATAACCTGCCTTTTGAAATCGGGGAATGATCTCCATCCGGCACAACCGGCGTCAACCACAGTGGTTACGCCAACCCTGAACGTAAAGCCATCGGGCGGAACAGAATTGGGGCCATTCATATACATTATATCTCCATTATTCAGATTTGGCCCGTGGAATACGTGTACATGATTGTCTATAAGTCCAGGAGTAACATACATTCCTGTTGCATCAACAACCTGAACAGCGCCGCTGGCGTCGATATTCTTTGCAACAAGAGCTATTTTACCATCCTTAACGGCAACATCCATTGGCCCGTCAATATTATTTTTGGGGTCTATAACATGGCCGCCTTTAATAACAATGTTGTATGTCTGGGCAAATATAAAAGCCGGAGCCACAAGACACAGCAGTACAATAAGTAATGTTTTTTTTCTCATTTATTTAATATTAAGTGTAAATTACCATTTCAGTTTCTGCATCCCAGCCCATGCCTTTTACATAGGTATTATACATGCCCGGCGACGCAAATCCGTCCCATACTACCTGATGAACTCCCGGCTCAAGATCGTCGGCATACATGCGCCACACCACTTCGCCCTGATTGTTCAGAATATCTACATATACATGGCCTTTTTGAGGCACATTCATATCCATTACAATATGATTGGCCGAATCTGTCCCTATCGCCATTATTGACGGTTCTGCATTTACTGCAATCTTACCGGCTGATTTCCACGATTTATAATCGAACGGCTCATCGCACATATGATACAGGCTTTCATTTGCTTTTTGATTATAATATGTAAGCAACGGTGTCCTTGTCAATTTGTCTAACTTGACCTTCTTTGCTTTGCCGTCTTTCCATATATAAACCGGTATATCAGAAGGATCAAGAACATTTGAGAGGCCTCTTTCAATGCCGATATGGAACAGGCCAAAGTTGCCGGGTTCATGTCCTGCAAGCCAGTGGGCAATGATATCTACCCTGAAGGGGTCTATACCAAATAACGTGCTGTTACTCATAATATCCAATGCTTTACCATTATGCGGGCCACCGGCAAAACCATCGCCATCGCGACCGTAAACACCTTCAACAATATTGATACCGGCAGTTTCTATGGGAATAACGCTGTAAGCGTCCAGCATTCTCTGAACCCAGTACTCCATCCGTAATCCGGAGTTAAACGGAGGCCTGTCCATTCTTTCATTCCAGCGCGGGATACCGGCTTCAACGTGTTTTTTATGAAGCTCGTCAATCTTTTCCACGTAGTTGGGCTGGTAAAAACGATGATAGCCTTTGTCGAGCGACCTGAATGCATCGGCAGTACTGCAGAATTGATGGAATCTTCTGGCTGCAATGCCTTGAAGGTTTTTAACGCTTGCCGTAATTCCTTTTCCGTGAGCCTTGAATTTTGCAAGATTAACCAAAAAAGAATCCGGAGCAGTCATAGGCGACTGAAATCCGATCTCTTTAAATATGGTTCCATTTACTTCTTTAAAGATAATCTCGCCATTATTATATTCCCACGGATCTTTTGCAACAAGATTAGTTAAATCGAAATTATTACGTTTAACCATATCTGAAAAACCAAGCGGTTCCCACTGGTATGGGCATGCGCAGTCGCGAAGATAAAACTGCTGCGGCCCCCTGGATTTAACCCCATTAAGATAACCTTCCGTAAAGTTCAGGTCGGTTATGATTCCCATCGATGCAAAAGGATCGTCTTTATCCTGAGGAGCGCATGTCCAGTTGGGTTTGGCCGCTATTTTTGTCGAGTTTGAGTATCCTTTTCCCCCCGATGTTGAAACAAACATCTCCTGAGCAAGCTTGTAAGATGCGTCGTAAATACCCTTTTTGTCGGTTTTTTCCTTGATATCTGTAAGGTAAATAAACACAGCTTCCGGGTGCGCCTTGATAAAGGGATGCAAATCAAAACCGCTTGCCTGTGCATTTAAAGGGCTTGCTGCTGCATCTAAATGCGAGCCCACAATTCCTGCAACTCCGGCAGCGGATGATAGTTTTATAAAATCTCGTCTTTTCATGTTTTTTAATTATGTATAAATAATCGTTTCATTATAAATTGACTATAAAATAAGAATAAGCAATATACTTATGGTATTTAAAACATAAGTAGAAATTCGTTCTAATACAGCGATTTACATTTTTGTTTCGTACTATGGGGTACGATTTGG
>JAITVX010000260.1 GCA_031285575.1 Bacteroidales bacterium | reverse complement strand
CATGCATTATGACTCAATTCTTTCGGAACCATACTCGCAAACAGGTAAAATACACTATACACAAACCGGTCAAACTGTGCGGACATCCGCAAATGTAACAGCTTCCAAATGTCATCACGGCATTATGCCACAAAATTTGGGGTGGAAACTCGCAATGACGAATAGTGTATTGAAGTTCTGTTTTCAGAAAGAGGTATAGTATTTACATGAATGACAATTATTCGGGTTTGGTGTTATGCTGTTTCGGGTTCTTCAGGAACTGCGACGGCGTACAGCCGAAGGTTTCTTTGAACGAACGTGAGAAGTAAGCCAGGTCGCTGAATCCGCAGGAATAGGCAATTTCTGAAATGTTTTTATCTCTTTTCAGGAGCATCTGCTGGGCTTTGTCTAATCTCATACGCATAACGAACGATGATATGGTGTGTCCGGTCATGGCTTTCATTTTGCGGTTTAGTTGTGAGCGGCTAAGGCACATGTTGGCTGCAAGTGTTTCAGGGAAATATGCTTCGTCGTCTAAATGGCTGCTTACCATGATGGATAACCGGCTGATGAAGGCCATGTTGTGGTCGGTGTCTGCACTGTTTACCAACACGCCGTCGAGCAGCGCGTTTGTGTAGGTTTTCATCAGCATGGCGCGGCTGTCGAGCAGCTGCTTGATGCGCACTGTCAGTTCACGCTCGTCGAACGGTTTCGACAGGTAGGCGTCGGCGCCGGCTTTCAGCCCTTCGAGCCGGTCGTCTGTTTCGCCTCTGGCGGTGAGCATAATAACGGGTATGTGCTGCACGGGCAGCGAGGCGCGCAGGTCGGCGGTGAAGGCGTAGCCGTCTTTCACGGGCATCATCACGTCGGTAATAATCAGGTCGGGGATGTGATGTTCGGCCACCTGCAGTCCTTCGCTGCCGTCTTTAGCATACAGCAGTGAGTATTTTCCGTCGAGGATGGTGGATATGTAGTGCGCCACATCGCGGTTGTCTTCAATGATTAGAATGGTTTTGTGCCAGTTGCCGGCAGCTTCCGACGCAAATTCATGGCTTTCGATGTCAGCGACGATGCATGACACCGGCGACGCAATCGACGTTTCGGTTATGTCAAGTTCATCGGGCGGTATTTGAGCATCGGAAACGGGGAGCGTGATGGCGAACTCGGTTCCCTTGCCGTGAGCGCTTTCAACAGTTACCGTGCCACCCATTTCTTCAACGAGCCGTTTAGAGAGCGCCAGCCCGATGCCGCTGCCGGTATGCCCGGCGTTGCCCGATGCGGTGGTGTAGTACAGCTCGAAGATATGCGCCAGCGCCTGAGGCGCTATGCCATCGCCGCTGTCTTTCACCTGTATGCGGCATTTGCGCGTTGCTGCGTCGTGGCGGAAGTGAATGGCAATACTCCTGTACGAATAGCAGGGTTAGTTTATGATACAGATCCAAGGTATCCAATATATACTACTCTTGTTGATACTGTAACACGTGAAAAAAGTTTTTCCCTTAAAATGACAGGGCTTACCCCCAACACAAAGTATTACGTAAAAGCTTGGGCTGGAGAATCGGGAAGAGCTATAGGCTATGGAGCGGTTAAGGAATTTACAACCCTGCCTGAATAGCAGTATATTTCAAGCTGCCTGAAAAGAATGTTTTTTCGGGCGGCTTTTAAATTTTACACATAATTAAAACTTAATTCGTATGAAAACTTACGTAAAAATATTTCTGATAATGTTATCGATAGCATCAGTAAGCTGCCGTAAAGAACATATAATTCAGCCACCCGGAATATCGACACTGGATGTAACCAATATAACTGCAACCAGCGCCGTTTGCGGCGGAGAACTGGAAAGTTTAGACAACGCAGGTTTATTAGGAATATCATGGGGAACAGGTAAATTATCTTTGTCGTGGAATGGAACAACATGGAAGCCTAATATTGGCGGAAGTCTTGCTAAAACCATAGACTTACAAGAGGCAGATGTATATGTTACGGCAATGATTGATAATAACTGGCAGGGAGTTAGAATTGTTATGAAATAATTGATTAAACTGTTAACACAATAATTGACTTCTTCGGAAAATAGAACTTCAATACCCTGTTCGTCATTGCGACCGCGAGGTACGAAGCGGGAAGCAATCCATACAGTACACATTTTCTGGATTGGCTTCGCCGAGCTCGTAAACTCGGTTGCTTCAGGCTTTGCCTTCGCAATGACGATGCCGAATACTGCGTTTGAAATAACATACTGCATATTTTCCAAAGAAGTCTAATGTATGGATAATCCTTACTTTGAAATAATAAAATTTGCAGGAAGCTGTATTGTTTCGCCAAACTGGTAAACCATTTTGCGCGAGCTGAACATCACTTCCCTGCCCATTAATATTCTGAGGTTAACAATGTCGGGGGCTCTGTAAAATAACCTGTCGAATGTTACGCTTCCCTGACTCTGCCGGTTTCTGTCAATAACACTCAGCGCCTTTGTTTTCTGTTCCGGAATAAGTTCTGCGGCAATTGCCATTCCTCCGGCAGCCGTTCCCGTTACAGGCCCGGTGAGTTCCGAAAACCTGAAAAGGGTTACGCTTCTGTTTTCCATACCCGGCTCGGGAATGAAGGTAACGGTATAGCTGCGGTTCTCCCTGGCCACTTTACCGGCAAACAGCTCGGTGTATTCTTTTTCGAGCCTGTTGATTTCATTTATTGCAGCGTCGCTCTGCGGAAATACGTTCGCCTCGCCGGTCAGTATAAGGTGCTTGCCGTCGCGCAGTTCCATAATGCGCCTTGCCGCCCTTTCGGCCAGCTGTTCGGCCGAAAGGCGCCGGGTGCTTTCAATAATGTATGGCAGCCTTATGAAGGTTGAGTCGATGTTTACCCGCCGGTAGGCCGTGTCGCTATGGATGTTGAAATATTCGTCGGAGCCAAGGTCGGCAAACCTGAACTGGTCGGTCTCCTGCCCATCGCCCACCGAATGTGTTTCGGCAGTAATGAATTGCATGGGGTTTATATCCAGAATCAATCCTTCCTTCCGCAGCGACAGGGCGTTGCTGCGCAGAAACGAAGCGCTTTTAATAACGTAATATTCGGAGGGGTCGAGTTCTTCGTGTGTTTTAACCGTAATTCCGGTTATTGTCCACGATTCCGTTTCCTGCCTTATTGCATCGGTAATTCCCAGATAGTCGGCAGCATACCGTGCATAGGGGCCGGGTATTTCTATGGCTCTTTCCATATCTACCTTTATGGTAAAAACCGTTCGCGGCAGTCCGTATATTATGCTTCCTTCGGTAACTGAAACAGTATCCGACAGCGGAACCACATACGGTTTAGTGTCGGCAACCTTTCTGCCTGTTGAACACGAAACGGCTGCAAATATTATTATTGCCAGCGCCAGAAGCCTGTAAAGCATTTTCATATTATATTATTGTTAGGTTAAGTATTCTCATCTGTTCCTTGCCGTATTCTTTTATAAGCAGGTGCAATATTATTTATTATATCTGACGCAATCAACGATTCGCAGCATTTTTTTTCGGCGGCAATGTCGCCGGCCAGCCCGTGGATGAAAACACCCGCTACGGCTGCATTTTCTGCAGTATAGCCCTGTGCCAGCAGCGACAGGATAATGCCCGTAAGCACATCACCGCTTCCGGCGGTAGCCATGCCGTTATTGCCGGAGCTGTTGAACATCACCCTGCCGCCGGGCGTGGCAACCGATGTGTATGCACCTTTAAGAACAACGGTGCAGTTATACCTTTGGGCAAATTCCATCTGCATCCGGTATCGCAGGAAACCGTTTTTGGAGATTCCTGCAAGGCGGTCGAACTCTTTTACATGGGGCGTAATGACAATATTGCTCCGCAGCATTGCAAGCCATTCTCTGTTCATGGCAAGTATATTGAGCGCATCGGCGTCGAGAACAGCCGGTTTCCTGTAATTCATAAGAAAATCGACTGTTGCTATCATGGTTTCCTCATGAACGCCAATACCCGGGCCAAGCGCTGCAGCGCTGAATATCCCTTCAGCAGCATTGATAAAAGATATGTGTTCGGCAGATTTATCGCACGCAACCATTGCCTCGGGCAGCGCCGTCTGCATTATATTCAGCCCGCACAACGGCGTATGCACGGTTATCAGCCCCATACCTGTCCGCAGAGCTGCTGCTGCTGCAAGCGTTGCAGCTCCCATCTTTCCTTTCGAGCCGGCCGCCAGCAAACCATGACCGTAACTGCCTTTGTGGTCAAACGTCCTGCGTTTTCTTAAAAGCGGAAGAACATCGGCTGCACCTGTAAAGTAAAACGGCGTCGGAGTGTTGTGTATGGCTTCGTTGCTGAGGCCTATCGGTATTATTTCCCATTTGCCGACAAAACGCGCGTTTTCGGCAAACATGAAAGCAAGTTTCGGAAACTGCAACGCAAGCGTATGGTCGGCCCTTATAATGGCTTCCCTGTCGTTGCCTGCATTATCTTCGCAAAAAAGTCCCGACGGAATATCGACAGCCACTTTCACTGCGTCGCTGCCGTTTATTTTCATAATAACATCGCGGGGTAATCCTTCTATTTTCCTCGAAATACCGGTGCCGAACAGAGCGTCAATCACAACGTCGTCTTTTTCAGGAACAGAAAATTCATCTGCCGAACGGATAATGTTGACTGTAATCTGTGGATTGCCTTTAATTTTCCTGAAATTATCTTCCCATTCCGGCGTATTTTTTTCGGTGAATTTTATACAGTTTACCTCAACCTTATATCCGGCGCCACACAGTATCCGTGCCATTGCGAGGCCGTCGCCACCGTTGTTTCCGGGGCCTGCCGAAACAATAACCTTTCTGTTTCTGTCGAAATGACTTACGTACCATGCCGACAATGCTCCTGCCGCTCGTTCTATCAGATCTACCGGCGATATCGGTTCATTAATAACGGTAAACCGGTCTATATCTTTTATCTGTGTCGCCGTAAACAGTTTCATTTCATTTTGATCCCGATATTATTTAAACCCATGCTTCCCGAAACGCTATTCTGCAAAATTATTCGCATTACAGGAACGGTTATTTAAGGTCTTTCGGGCGTGCTCCTTTTCTCCAGTGTTCTTCAATCTTTTCAAGGGTTACGTTTTTTGTCTCGGGAATAAAGAAATACCCCCATACAAGGCTTGCAATGCCTACAATGGCGTAAAGGAAAAACGCTCCTGCAGGGTTACCAAGGTCTTCGCCATTAAGTACTATTGACGTGCCGGGCATTGTAAGTCCTTTAACCAGTTTAAAGAATGTGAAAGCAACAATACCGTTGAACAGCCAGTTGGAAAGAGCACCTATGCTTGAGCCTGTTCCTCTTACGCTTAACGGGAAAACTTCGGAAATTATCAACCATCCGAGAGGCCCGATACTGATTGCAAAGAAACCGATGTATATCCACATAAGGGAAATTGTTACCCATTTTATTGAATCGCCAAGTGTTGCCTGGAGGGCAAAGCATATTCCCATGGCGGTAAGGGCAATCACCAATCCGGTAACACCTGTAAAGTAAAGCTTTCTTCGTCCGAGCTTGTCTATCATAAATAAAGACAGTATGGTAAACACCACATTTACAATCCCGACGCTTACCGACGCCCAAACAGCCGCCTGAGCGTCTGCAAATCCTGACATAAGGAATATTTTTGGACTGTAATAAATTATGGTGTTGATACCTGTAAACTGTTGAACGAACATAATTCCGACCGCTATGATAAGAGGAGCTCTCAGCCATTTTTTAAATACTTCCGTCCAGTTGACCCTGTTTACCTTATCCGCTTCAATATCTGATTTCATTCTTTCTATCGCTTCTTCAACAAGCAACGGCTCTTCAACTTTCTGCAGCACATCGCGGCATTTGTTTTCCATACCTTTGCTGATAAGCCACCTGGGGGTTTCAGGTAAAAAGATCATACCGATAAACATTATCAGCGCTGGAATAACACCAACATAAAACATCGGCCTCCAGCATGAATTAAAATCGGGATGATTGTCGGGAACTGCAAACGCCGAATCGCTGAGATACGAAACCATAATTCCTATTGTAATAAGAAGCTGAAACATTGACACTAATGTGCCTCTGCTTTTTGCAGGTGAAATTTCGGCAATATACAGAGGCACCGCAAACGATGACACTCCTATTGCAATGCCAAGGAAAAAACGTGCGCAAACAAGCATAACTGGGCCTGATGCAGCCCCAGACCATATTGCCCCGATTATAAAGATTACTGCGGCGGCAAGAATGATTTTTTTCCTGCCCACAATATCAGTAATTCTTCCACTTGACATGGCGCCGATAACAGCTCCCACCAGACCTGCCGTTGTAATGATTTCAATCCAACTGTCATCTATTCCAAACGCTTTCTGAAAAAAGGGTATTGCACCTGAGATAACTCCTGTGTCGAACCCGAAAAGCAAGCCACCTGTTGCAGCAATAGCCGCAATAATAAAGACAAGGCTTTTGTTCTGTTTAATCTGTTTATTTTCAATCATTTTTCATAAAGTTTAGAAGCAGAATAATTTATTTTTAATTTTCAAAATGTAAAAATAAAATAATAATTAATATTTGTAATGTATCGCATCAATTAATAGCTTCATCATACCAAAATTTTTTGGAATAACAACTGTACTTATTTTAAAACGAATTGATAATTAGGAGTATGTTAAATATATTTTTAAGAAATGTATAAATATGCATTTGAAAATGATAAAATATACAATTGTTTAATTATTTTTGTGCCGCATTTAACATGGAAACTTAAAATTTATCAACTTGAAAAATACTGAACCTGTATTTAACAGGGTTGCTATCAAAGTAGGAAGCAATGTTATTACCAAGGCCGACGGTTCGCTTAATGAAGCACGGATGCTTCGTATAGTTGAAGATGTCGCAATTCTTTGCAAGCAGGGTATTGAAACAATACTTGTAACATCGGGAGCTGTTGCCGCGGGCAGAAATGAAATTGCGCCCTCGAAAAGGACAAATATTATTGAAGCAAAACAGATGTGGGCAGCAATAGGTCAGGTAAAACTTATGTCAAACTACCGGTTTCTGTTTGGGAAATACGGCATACAGGCAGCTCAGGTATTAGCTACAAAGGAAAGTTTTGGCGACAGAATGCACTACCTGAATATGAAAAACTGTATTTCCGCAATGTTAGACAATAAAGTGCTTCCTATAGTTAATGAAAACGATACAATTTCGGTCAACGAGCTTATGTTTACCGATAATGACGAACTGTCGGGGCTTATATCTTCAATGATGGATTGCAATTCGCTGATACTGCTTACAAATGTTGACGGAATTTTTACAGGTATCCCCAGCAGCGCAGGTTCGGAGCTGATAAAAAAAGTTGATAATGAAACGGAAGATATAGAAAAATATATTTCTGAAAGCAAATCGGTATTCGGAAGAGGAGGCATGTCGTCAAAATCGCATATTGCAAAAAAAATAGCTTCGCAGGGTATTGACGTTTTTATTGCAAACGGTCTCAGAGACTCGGTTATAACCGATATTGTGCGAAACGAAAAAATTCCCTACACACATTTTGTGGCCAGCTGTAAGAAAGAATCGGGAGTAAAGAAATGGATTTCTCATTCCGAAGCTTTTGCGCGCGGAGCCGTAACAATTAATGCCGGAGCAAGAGAAGCCCTTACTGGTAAAAAACCTTCAAGTTTGTTAATGGTAGGCATTACCAGAGTGCACGGAACTTTCGAGAAAGGCGATGTTGTAAGTATTCTTGACGAAGACGGAAACCGGATAGGACTCGGCAAATCGTACTACGATTCGGAAAAGGCAGAACAGCATATAGGGGAAAAAATGACAAAACCTTTCATCCACTATCATTTTCTTGTGCTGGATGAAAAAACAAGAGCGTTGTCTGCCATATAATGTATTATAACTGTATTTTTAAATCGCATCAAAGACACAAAATATTTATCAACAAACAACGCTAATTTTAACTACAGCCTTTTTATATTTTAAATTGATTGATAATCAAGCATTATACAAATGCTCTTTTATCAAAGTTTCAATACGTAAAGATTTAATAATAAAATAAATACATCTTTAATGCGATTGCCGTGGCAAACTTACAATTGCTAAATTAATTTGTAATAATTTTAAATGAAATTAGTCATTCTGTTTTGCAAATAAAAAAATGAAGCATATATTTGCACTCACAATTTTATTATTGTTTTTTTATTAAACAATAATAAAAATAAGGGCGTTTAGCTCAGCTGGTTCAGAGCATCTGCCTTACAAGCAGAGGGTCGGCGGTTCGAATCCGTCAACGCCCACTTAAAAATCAAAGACTTACAATAAAATGTAAGTCTTTTTTGTTTTATAAGTACACACAATTTGCACACAAGTCGGGGAATGGGGAATGTGAACAAAGCGATTGTTTGAATCATGGATTTATTCTTCGTCTAATGTATAAGTTTCATTATAGATATCTTGCAGGTTCTTACCGTTATATAGCTAGTAACGTGTAGGTTGTATAGCATAGTCAAGATACAAAATATCCTTTATGACTGCTGTTAATGAAGTTATTTTGCTAT
>JAITVX010000180.1 GCA_031285575.1 Bacteroidales bacterium | reverse complement strand
GCGGATAAAACGTTTTCGGAGAGTATTTACACGTTACGAAAAACTCGACAGAATGTTTTGGGCATTCCTGCTGATAGCGTTAATTATGGATGCAATCAAATAGCGTTAACAGGCCTTAGGGTGTTTTCCGAGCCGCATTCTTTCGGAACGCTGAAAATGCCCCAATAAGCCAAAGGGACAAGCCCCTCTGGACACCCCGAAGACGGCTCAAGGTAAGCCGTCCGAACTCGAAATTGCACATCTAAAATTTATCGAATTATGGGCTATGTAGTTTTACATATTCAGAAGCCTAAAGGCAATGATGCCAGGACTTCGGCACACATCGAGCGGCGGGTACACCCGGCCAACGCCGATCAATCGCGGGAGCATCTGAACGAGCGGTTGGTGGAATATCCCGACGGCGTTGAGAATCGGACGGCGGCGATACAGCACCGTATCGAGACAGCAGGTATCACTCGCAAGATAGGTACGAATCAAGTCCGCGCCCTGCAGGTTATGCTGTCGGGAACGCAGGAGGATATGCAACGTATCGTTTCGGCGGGACGGTTGGATGAATGGTGTGCCGATAACGTGAAGTGGTTGCGAGATACCTTCGGAGCAGACAACCTCGTTGCCGCAGAGTTCCACAGGGATGAGCAGACTCCCCATATCCACGCGACTGTAGTGCCCATTGTTACGGGAGAACGCCGCAAAGCCAAAGAGAATAAAGCTGAGCCGGGTAAACGCACTTACCGCAAACGCCCCGCAAACGCCGCCCGTCTATGTGCCGACGATGTGATGACACGCGATAACCTCGAACGATTCCAAAATACCTACGCCGAAGCAATGCACAAGTACGGACTTCAACGAGGTATTCGGGGCTCCGAGGCACGACATATCGCCACACCGCTGTATTACCGCGACCTGCACGCCAAGAATGAGGATCTGAAATTGGACATCGCCGAATTGGAGGAAACGAAAGAGACCTTGCAACAAGAGGTTACAGAATTGGACACACAGGAGTGTCAAGCCCGTACCCATACAGAACAGGCCGCCGCCGAGAAACAGCAGGCAGAATCGGAACTCGCAGGCAAGCAATCCGAACTCCAAAAGGTCAAAAGCGAACTCAAAACTGAGAAGTTCAAAAGCACTGCCGCTGAAGCGGGTACTAAAATCGCAGACGGTATAGACTCTCTGTTCGGATCATCCAAAATCGAGAGACAACAACAAGAAATCGAGGCGTTGCATTCCGAAAATGAGGGTCAAAAACAGGAAATCGCCCGCCTAACTCAAACAATCGCTCGTGAGCGGTCAGAGCATCATAAAACCATCGGCGACCTTAACGCCGAACTGAACAAGATTTACGAGTGGTTGCCCGATATCAAACCGCTGATCCGTATGGGCGAGTATTGCCGCTCGGTAGGTTTCACGGAGGATATGGTCAAAAATATCGTAAGTATGCAGTCTGTCCGATTCTCCGGCAAACTATACTCGCACGAGTTTACTCAACGCTTCGAGACCACAAACTCCGAAGCCCATTTGGAGCGCGACCCCAAACGCCCCGGAATGTTCAACCTGCTCATCGACGGCACGAATATCGTCCAATGGCTCAGACAGAAATACGACGACTTCCGAAAGTCGATAGGCATAAAAGTACCTGAACGTAGGCAGAACAGAGGGCAGTCTATAAAATAAATTTCGGAACAAACAAGGACTTACAAATGGAATTATTACCTTATGCACTATAATTGGGAGAGTATGGACTTCAAAAAATGGGTTACGGCATTAGGATTCAGTGCTAAAGATGGCTCTGAAGGGGTATTTATCAAGAAGTACCCCAATAGCCGTTATGCATTAGAGGTCGATTTTGTCAAGGAGTCGATTGGCTATGGCGATCTCATCACCTGCGACAGCAAAACCACACAGAATTTTTCTCAATCCGAGAGTTTTGTAGTTTTGGAGTGCGTCGATAGGCTTCTGACTAAGGGATACAAGCCTCAAAACATTGTTCTCGAAAAAGTATATCCGTCTGGTCACGGAACGTCCGGTCGTTTGGATATTTGTGTGAATCGTGAAGATGGCTCGCCTTATCTCTTAATCGAGTGTAAAACTTAGAGGTATTAGAAAAGCAAGAGGCTCAAGCGAAAGATAAAATTAAGGACGAAAAAGAACAGATAGAAAATATTTGTTCACAGGCATACTCCAAGTACCGTAAAGAGAAATTAATACAGTTAGCAAAAACTAATCCATCTAAAGCAGAAATTGCTCACTTGGATGCCGATACTCCTATCTCTTTTGTCGATATGCCTTCTGTAAGTAACGATGGGTTTATTGCCAAGAAGAGCGATAGAGTATATTCGGAGCTTAAAAAAGGAAGTTATACTTACTTTCGTGAGAATGACATAATTATCGCTAAAATCACACCCTGTATGGAAAATGGGAAATGTGCTTTAGCAACCAATCTTACAAATGGATTAGCATTAGGTAGTTCAGAGTTTCATGTATTTCGGACTGACAATGACAAAATTAACACAAAATATCTTTTTACTCTGCTCAATCGGAAGTCCGTCAGAATAGAGGCCGAGCGTAATATGACGGGGGCAAGTGGGCATCGTCGTGTGCCGATTGCCTTTTACGAATCCTTGGAAATTCCTATTCCATCTCTTGCCGAACAGCAAAAGATTGTTTCGGATGTTGAGGAGTTGGAAAAGAAGATTGCCGAGCCACAAGCAACAATCGACGCAATCCCTGCTCAAAAAGTTGCCGTTCTGAAAAAGTATTTGTAAACCCCATCGCCCGTTGTTCGCAAAGGTTTTGTATTTCAATGGATTATGCAAGGTCAGTGCCGCTTCGCGGTTGCTTTGCAAACCTTGCATAATCCATTGAACACAAGGGCTAAACTACCAACGAGCAATGGGATAGTGCGGCAATAGCGCGATTGGTAAAGAAAAAGCCTCTGTTCCGTTGGTTTTTAGAAAGTAATAACTATCTTTGTGCCTGTATGAAATGCGGTGCATAATACCGCAACGCCGGAAGGACAAATTCGGTGACACTTCGATTTACGACATTTTGACAAACTGAATATACTCGTTTTGGTGGGCATGCAAAAAACAGCGAATTTAAATTATAAATGATTTACCGAAAAGGTCTATTTACGTGTGGCGAGAAGCCAAACGTGATGACCTTGACAGGCAGATACCAGTGTGTCTATGACATTCTAAATCGCTCAAGAGCAAGATAACTTATGGAAGCCGGATTCTTGCAGCGGATCAGATCGAAATTTGGCACAACAAAGTTAAATATCCAAACGTTATTCAGGCTGTTGAGCTGGCAGTATTATTCTTATGCATGTTCCCTGGCCGGGGGTGGAGGTTACGTTTATTTCCCCTTTCAGCAGCCGGCAGAGGCTGTGGACAATTGTAAGCCCAAGCCCCGCTCCTTCCGTTACTCTTTTGTTTGAGGGGTCGCGCTGAAAAAATGCGTTGAACAGGTTGTCGATGGTTTTATCGTCCATGCCGAGACCTGTGTCGGAAACAAAGATTTCAACCTGTCCGGCAAGCGGTTTAATTCCTATGGTTACGTGGCCGTTTTCGGTAAATTTAAGTGCGTTGCTGACAAGTTGCACCAGGATTTTCTTCAGTATTACAGGGTCGGTTGTGATTTCATCAATGGTGCCGCCGGTTTCGATATTTAACGACAGGTTTTTGTTTTTAAACATGTCGGCGTATTCCTTGTGTATTGTCTGTACGATTTTCTGGGGGGCGGTGTTCTTAAAATCTGCCGTAATGCTTCCCGACAGCAGTTGCGACATTTCGAGCACGTTGCCTATTGTGTCGAGCAGCCTGTTGCTGCTTTCCTTAATGCTTGTGAGGCAGAATTTTTTATCGTCGTCGCTTAGCTGTTCCGACTGTATAATGATTTCGGCCGTAGATACAATGCCTACCAGGGGGGTGCGTATTTCGTGCGAAAAGTTATTCAGAAAGGCGTGCTTCATTCTGTCGCTTTCTTCTGCTTTTTCCTTTGCTATTTTAAGCTGCCGGGTTCTTTCTTCTATCTTTTTTTCGAGCGTCTGGTTAAGGGCTTCAAGTGCATAGATGCTTTTTTTGAGGTCTATGTGGGTTTTTACTCTTACGGACAGTTCGCGGCTGTCGAATGGTTTTGTAACATAGTCCTGACCGCCTATTGTGAGGCCTTTGAGGATGCTTTCGCGCTGGTTTTCGGCCGACAGGAATATGATGGGGAGGTTGTTGAGTTTTGTATTGGTGCGTATTTTGTTGCATACTTCAAAGCCGTTCATGCCGGGCATGTTGATGTCGAGCAGCACGAGGTCGAATTCGTCGTTTTCGAGCCAGTCGAGTGCGGCTTTGCCCGATGTGGCAAACTCTATGTCGTACCCTATTTCCTGGAGGTGTATGCCAAGTACCTGGAGGTTTTCGTAGTTGTCGTCAACTATCAGTATTTTTCCTTCTTCCTTATTCATGGCGTTTATTTTTTTAGTTTTTTATGCTGTTCAATCAGGTTGGGAAAGTTGTTTATTTCCTTTATAATTCCTTTCACATTGAAATTCATGGCAGCCATTTTTAGTGTTTCTCCATATTCTTTCAGTGTGTTTGAATTGTGTTTTTCTCCTGTCTGTATTAACTGTTCGGCAAAGATTTTTATCTCTTTCAGCGGCTGTTTTTCTCTGAATGTGCTCCATGTGGCGGTCAGTTCATTATTTAAGATATTCAGCAGTCCGTCAATATCGGTAATGTTTTCTGTTATTGGTTCAATGCCTGATTTATCTTCCGTCGATTCTGCCTTGAGTATCCTGTCGGGAAATTTCTGCGCCAGCATGTTGAACAGATCTTTTATTATAAGCGGCTTCATCAGCGAGCCGTCGAAGCTATGGCGTTCTATCCTTTCTCTTTCCCTCTCGGTAACCGACGCCGAATATACGATTACCGTTGTTTTTGCCAGTTCAGGGTCTTTTCTTATTGCTTCGAGTAACTTGAATCCGTTCATTACGGGCATTCTGAGGTCGCTTATCTCAATGTCGGGTCTTACTTTTCGTATTACTTCCAGCCCCAGCGCTCCGTTTTCGGCTTCAAACAGTTCAATGCCACGGTCGGAAAGGGTGTCGGTAACAAGCGCCCGGTTGTGCTGAACATCATCGACAACAACCAGTTTCAGATTGTTGAACATGGCCGATTCGCTGTCGGCGGTTTCGTATGATACTGTTTCTACTATCTCCTGCTGAAACCGTACATTGGGAATGGCAAGATGGAATATGCTTCCCATGTCGGGTTCGGACTTGACAGTTATGGTTCCGCCCATTGTCTGTATCAGTTTGCTGGTTATTGAAAGGCCAAGGCCTGTGCCGCCATAGCTTCGTGAGGCCTGCGAGAAGGGCTGAAAAATATTGGTAACAAAGTTTTTGGTCATGCCTATGCCAGAGTCTTCAACGATAATGTTCAGATCGAGGTTTTCACTTCCCGTGTCTTCATTAATTCTGGCGTTGCTGCCATATATCGACAGTTTTACGTAACCCTTGTGGGTAAACTTCACGGCATTACCTATAATATTAAGGAGTACCTGCCTCAGCCGCACATCGTCAATTTTTATGGTGTTCGGAAAATCTGTCGGTAAGTCAATTGAGAAGTCGAGCTTTTTATTGGCTACCGTAAGGGCGAACAGTTTTTTGAATTCGTCGAAGAATGCGCGGGCGTCAACGTTTGAATAGTGCAGCTCTATTTTGCCTGCTTCAATTTTCGACAGGTCGAGTATGTCGTTTATAAGCGACAGGAGGTTTTTACCGCTCAACAGTATCGATTCGAGATAGTTTTTCTGCGTGGGGTCTTTAAGTATCCTGCCAAGCAGTTCAGAGTAGCCAAGCACTGCGTTCATCGGCGTGCGTATTTCGTGGCTCATGTTTGCAAGAAATGTGCTTTTGGCTTTTGCCGCCGCATCGGCCAGTTCTTTGGCTATTACCAGCTCGGCCTGTGTCTGTTTAAGCTCGGTGATGTCGGTATGGATGCCTGCAAAGTTTACAATCACTCCCTTGTCGTTAAAAATTGGCGTAATAGACGACTGTTCCCAGTATGTTTCACCTTCGCTGGTTTCATTCTGCAAATCGCCATGCCATGGTTTTCCCGACATAAGAATTGCCTTAATGTCTTCCTGATAGTTGGCGTGGTAATATTTGTTGTTAATGAGTTTTGGCTCGGTGCCTATCAG
>JAITVX010000135.1 GCA_031285575.1 Bacteroidales bacterium | reverse complement strand
CCGGTGTCGCCTCACACATTGATCAATATCTTATTAAATAACAGGCAACCTGTAAATAACAGGATCAGGACGCCCGATAATCTGCCTATATAATCGCCATGAATTGCATAGAAAGTTTTCCGGTCAGAGCATTTAATATTGGCGCTGAAAATATTTATCGCATCACTGTTCATTATCTTTTTCCGAATGACACCTTTATCATCTATTACAGCGGAATATCCCATATTGGACGATTTTACCATCCATTTTCTTTGTTCAATGCACCTGATTTGGGCAACCTGTAAATATTGTTCAACGGCAACAGTATTACTGAAAGCCACTTCGTTGGCCATCATTGCCAAAAAATCAGCTTCCTTACCTGTTTGTGCTGCGTATTCTCCTAAAAGGGCTTCATAACATATCAGGAATCCCGTCTTTTTATCTTCAATTTGAAATACCTGATTGACATTGGGATTGCGATGAAAATCATCAGAATAAACATGGCCTTTCAAGAACCCCAAAAAATTTGGTATTCGTTCTTCAACAGGAATGAATTTGTTTTTACTGATGACCCCGTATCCATCACAATTTATCTTAACGGCAGAATTATATTTCCTTTTGGACATACCGTTCTCAACATCGGTATCATGAAGGATTGCGCCGATTATTAAATTTGATTTCAGGCTTGAACAGTTCAAGCGTTTTAATGTAAGGAAGTCTTTACTCATGTCCAGGTATTTCAAATGATATACGCCTTTCAATATTGCTTCCGGAAAAAGATAAAATAAGTAACCGGCATCGTATTCAGAAATGAGCGTACTTTTTATTTGATTGCATATTTCCGTACTGTTCATTAGCAAATCATTATCGAAAGCGGTTTGTGCAACGCCTATTCTCACCGATTTATCAGGATTTGTCGTATCCGGCATTTTATCAAAGCGTAAATAAGAAAATATTAATGGTAGCGCAAGTATGGGCAACACTGTCAACAGTAATTTACGCTTTGCGGAAAACACAGTGTAAATGACAAGGCTTGCGGCCAAAATAAGCAGAGAGCCTCCCAAAACTCCGGTGTATTCGTACCACTGGATAAATTCGATATTGAACCGGAGTAAATATCCAACAAGGTAAAAAGGTAAACCAAGCGACCAGTGGCACATGATGTATTCAACAAATAACCATGTCAGGCAAAACAATACACATCTGGCAGCCTTATTTTTTTTGATCAGGAAACAAACGGTGGTAGGAGCCAGCATTGTCAGGCATACCATTGAATATATTACAAAACATTCTTTGATTGAATAACATGACAGCATCCAGCTTGAGCAATATATTATGTGAGAAAAAAAACAAATAACCAAACTGAAGTATTTTATGTACAGTTTTGACTCTAAACACAGAATATAAAATATGGGAATAAACAGCAGAAAAGAAAAGCAGATTGAAAACTGTGCAAATGATATGATAACAATGAAAACAACAGACGATAGCAGCGCTTCTGTTGCAGGAGCAACACCTGTGATACGATATTTCATTTTACCGAACAAATATAAGTTTAGTAACGATTAAAAAACAAGATGGCCGTTTACACAATGATCTGACAGCGTTCGCCAGAACCTGTCAGTATCGAGGAAGATGGGTGCCCAATCCAACCCTGTCAGCAGCTTCGCAGTCTGACAGGTTGGTAACACACTGACCTGACAGGGTTCAGCAGAACCTGTCAGCGGCGGGGATTCGATAAAACAACCCTGTCAGCGGCGGAATGCGCCAACTTACTTTTTACATGTTACCTGACCTGAAAAGGGCTAAAAAACAAAGTATTTTTTAGCCCTGATAACCTCATTTTTTTAACCTCTTTCTTTACTTTTTATATAAAGCTTCGAAATTTACCAACGAATAGGAATAAAGAGAGAATGTTTGAGAGCCGTCATCATTCGAAGCAAGTTTAAAATTGCCCCTGCACAGACTAACCTGTACGCCTGCCCCTTCGGGAATACCGGCAAACAACTTGCTCCCGAGCGTGTAAGAACCATTATCGGGCACTGCAATAACATTCTGTACCATTTTATAACCCATTTCGGCAAATCTCTGATTTCGTGGCGAGGATGAAAGGAAACCATAACAATTACGCCCTTCACGTTTTTTTCATCCGTATTCCAGGCAACAGTTTGGCCGGGTGCAATGCAGTCGCCGCTTTCCGTCCCAACGAGATATTGCAGTTTTGGCGCTTCCAGTTTAATCAACAATGGAATGTACATCGTATCCGTCATCAATGCCGATGTGCCCTTCAGCATGGAATTGACCGCTTCAATTTTGAAAGGCACGTCTGTTCCAAACAGGTGGTCGGCGGCCGGCGGCCTGTTACCCATGCTTTCGTGCGTGGAATGCCGGCGCACCGGCTCGCTCTCCTGCAAAACAATGTCGCCAACGGTTACTGAAACGCCCTGGCCTGACGTAGATTTCAGCGACAGGGACGGATTCCTGAAATAAACTTCGCAGGCGCTTGTTCCTTTTATTTCCTGTGAAGCAACAGTGTTACTGCTTGTTACAGCAATGGTTGCATCGGTTTCCTGAGAAAGAAAGGAATTAAATTCTTCCCAGCTCAATAATCCCGGTTCGCTTTTTTGAGGTTCATTTTTGTCTGATTCCTGATCGCACGCCGTCAAAATGGAAGCAAAAACAAGCCATCCGATAAATTTAAAATATTTCATAAATATTACATTAATTGGTTTTTATTGTCTGATATTTCATCACTGCAGTTATAAATCCACTATAGGAACTGTAACTGCCTGAAAAATAGTAAAATATTCTTCCCTGCCCACCCCAGGAATAGCAGGATGAAGACGCCGGCTCATAATACGAAATCTCAACCGTATACGCCCTGTTTGTCGGCAGTGGAACATTCATCTGCCCGCCTGCCACCCAAGGAGAAGTTTTGCTGTAACTGCCATCGGAAGTATGGACATAAACTTCGCAATAATAGTTAGACCAGTCGAAATAGTTAAGTGTGGCCGAACTGTTTGAACTCATATACTGCATGTTCTGAGGAATACCGCAATAGGCAACAATCCCCGAAAGCTCAGGGGTATAAAAGTCTAAAACAACCGCAGTATTTTGAGTTGTTACCGGTGGTGGTGCCGGCGGTAAAGACCCTCCTTTACCGCCGCCGCCGCCTGCATGGAGCGTGGCGCTAAAAGCAACCGACAGGATTAATGCTGATAGCACAAAAGACATTTTTTTAATCATTGGTTAATTTTTTTTGATTTTTACTGTTTAAAAATATCATTTTACCATCGCAAAACACAACAGGGAATTGCTTTTTCAGTAACTTTGCCGATTCTTGAGAGCGACTAAAGCTACGGTTTTGGTTGTTGCCGCCCTGTATGGATTTTTACAG
>JAITVX010000023.1 GCA_031285575.1 Bacteroidales bacterium | reverse complement strand
CATAACAGTAACAGATAAAAACAGATTAGCAATGGCCAGTACAATTTTAAATTCAGACTACAGCTTCCCGCAGCAGAAAAGTATCTATAAAGGTAAGGTGCGCGATGTATATAACATAAGCGACAGCTACCTCCTGATGATAGTATCCGACCGCATATCAGCCTTCGACGCAGTGCTGCCCAAAGGCATCCCCCACAAGGGGCAGGCGCTAAACCAGATAGCCGCCAAATTTCTCGACGCAACAGCCGACATAGTGCCGAACTGGAAAATAGCAACCCCCGACCCGGCAGTAACATTCGGGCACCGCTGCCAGCCCTATCCCGTTGAAATGATAGTACGCGGATACCTCACCGGCAGCTCGTGGCGCGCATACAAGGCCGGCCGCCGCGAAATATGCGGCATCGCCATTCCCGACGGAATGAAGGAACACCAGAAGTTCGACACATCCATCATAACCCCCACCACAAAAGCCGAGCAGGGAAAACACGATGAAGACATTTCGCGCGAGGAAATAATAAGGCAGGGACTGATACCGGAAGACGAATACTGCCTCCTTGAAAAATACACCATGGATATTTTTATAAGAGGCTCTGAAATAGCTGCCAAACACGGGCTTATACTTGTTGACACTAAATATGAATTTGGTAAAAAAGACGGCCAGGTTTACCTCATTGATGAAATACACACACCCGACTCGTCGCGTTACTTCTATGCCGACAGCTACAAGGACAGCTTCGACCGCAACCTGCCGCAAAAGCAGCTGTCGAAAGAATTCGTAAGGGAATGGCTCATGTCAAACGGTTTTCAGGGGCTCGAAGGGCAGCAGGTTCCCTGCATGACAGAAGAGTTTGTAAATGAAGTATCCGAACGCTACATAGAACTTTATGAAAACATTACCGGGGAAAAGTTTATAAAAGCCGATATATCCGACGTTCACGGGCGGATAGAGCAGAACTGCATGAATTTTCTGAATACGTTTTTAAAACAAATCTGATTATTCCTGTTATTGCAAAAAGATATTTACAGAGTTGGCGTACGAAAAACGGTATGTTTCGATGAAAAAATTTCCTGTTCACAGAGCATTTACGTTACTGGAACCTGGTCCGGTAGTTTTGGTTACTACAGCCGGCGATAGCCGTCCCAACATTATGACCTTATCGTGGACAATGGTTCTTGATTTTACTCCGCGTTTTGCTTTTATGACCGGGATGTGGAATTTTTCCTGCCGGTCGCTTCTGTCAACACGCGAATGTGTAATTGCAGTACCTGCCGTTGAGCTGGCCGAAACAACAGTACGGATTGGCTCGTGTTCGGGCGCCGGAATCAGCAAGTTTGAAAAATTCGGACTTACTCCGCTTGAAGCGTCAACGGTTAAAGCTCCGCTCATAGCGGAATGTTATGCCAACATTGAATGTCGTGTTGTTGACCATATCGAAAGGCATAACATTTTTGTACTTGACGCCGTTGAAGTATGGATTGACGAAAAACGCAAATCGCCCCGCTTTTTCCACGCCGTAGGCGACGGCAGGTTTATTGTTGACGGTAAAAAAATCAACCATCGTGAGATAATGATTGAAAAACTTCCTGCAGGGGTTTAGTATTATGGATATTTGTGGATAAACCGAACCTCCTTGAAAGAATATTTCTTCAATTTATTATCGCAGGTTTCTATTGTTATAACACCAGAACGGTTAACCGACAGTATTCGTCCGGTAAAGGCGCCCTGCGCATCGCTGAAAGAACTCCATTCATTGCGCAGGTAAAGATTCATGTTATAATCGTCTATAATTTCATTGTATGCACCACCCATCAGGTGTTTATACCGTTTGTCGAGCCGCTGGCAGAGTTCGTTCAGGCAACTGTCAAGCTCAAAACTGCATCCTGTTATCTGCTTTAACGATACCGGATTGGGCGCATCGCCTGCAAACGCTTCCTGATTTATGTTTACACCAATACCGGCAATACAATCGACAATAGCACCGTTCATCACAGAGTTTTCAATAAGTATTCCTGCAATTTTGCTATTAAAAACATAAATATCGTTTGGCCATTTTATTTTACATCCCTGCGTGTGTCCCGAAACAAAATCGGATACGCCGAGCGAAATGGCCATTGAAACAAGAAACTGATCAGCAGCCTGTATCTTTTGCGGATACAGTATTGTCGTTATCAGCATATTCTGTCCATCTTCGCTTTCCCAGCGCGAACCTACCTGCCCTTTACCTGCCGTCTGGAATCCGGCCCTTATAACCGTACCTTCATCGGGCGCACAAGTCTTCAGGATGGAAGAAGCCACAGTGTTTGTTGAATCAAGTTTTGCGTAAAATATTATATTTGATCCTATTATCATAATAATTAACAGTATTGTTTTCACCCCCCGTCTATCGCTCCGCTCGATGGCAAAGAAACAGATTATTTTTATATGTAACACAACAGCTGCAATGCTTTTATACCTCTTACAAATACGGTAAGTAAGTACTCAAAATTAGTTGTACCTATTTTCGTCATTGCGAGCCGCAGGCGAAGCAATCCATAAAGCAACGCAAACAATGGATTGGCTTCGGGCAAGCCCTCGCAATGACGAACAGGATAATGTGAATTAATTATGAGTACTTACTTATCAAATAATCTGCAATATTGGCAATTCCTGAATTTAAAAACATAAAACATGTTTTGTCATGAAAAATAACAGGTCAATAAGTATTATAGCCAAATAGTTATTATTTTTGCACAATGGAACTACTAAAAAGTATCAGAATAAAAACAGGAACCGTCATACTTCGCAGAAGGGCATCAGACAGCAGGAGGAAAACGGTTTTTGGAAACTTCAGTGCCGTAAAAACAATCGGAATAGTGTGGAACTCCGCAAACAGTGAGGATTTTAAAACGCTTGCAGCGTTTCATCAGCAAATGACCGAACGCAATATCGAAGTACACGTAATAGGATATTACGACGGCAAAAACCTTCCCGACAGATATACTGCAATAAGATACCTCACGTGCATACGCAAACATGAAGTAAACATGTTTTACATCCCAATATCGAACGACGCGCGAGATTTCATGAATAAAAAGTTTGACGTTCTGATAGACATAAATTTTGAAAAAATATTCCCCCTCAGCTATATCACCGTAATGTCGAAAGCACTGTTTAAGGCCGGCCTGTTTGAACAGGAAAACCCTTTAGCTCCGTTCGACCTCATGATGGAAATCAAAAAGCCGGCGGCGGTTGACAACTACCTTAAACAGATTATACAATATCTTGAAATGATTAATGCCTGAACACAATACAATTGAAATATAAAATGAAAAAACTTAAAGGAACCGGAGTTGCAGTTATTACGCCATTTAAAAACGATTCGAGCATCGACTTTGCCGCCCTTGGGCGCGTTATTAACCACGCAGTAGAAGGAGGTGTAGATTATATTGTTGCCCTTGGCACAACTGCCGAATCGGTTACGCTCACAAAAGATGAAAAAAGCGCTGTCATATCGTACATTGCCGAAATACTCGAAGGGAAAATACCGCTCGTTGCCGGTTTAGGTGGCAACAACACCCAGGAAGTAATAGCATCTATCAGAAATACCGACCTCGAAAATGTTGACGCAATACTCTCCGTAGCCCCATACTACAACAAGCCAAGCCAGAAAGGGCTGCTGATGCACTACAAGGCAATAGCCACATACAGCCCCCGGCCGGTTATCATATACAATGTACCCGGAAGAACGTCGTGCAATATATCGGCCGATACTACCCTCGAACTGGCACATGAATGCGACAACATTGTTGCAGTAAAGGAGTCGTCGGGCGACATAAGCCAGATAATGAAAATAATAAAAGGCAAACCCGACAGCTTCAGCGTAATATCGGGTGACGATATAATGACTCTACCCGTGATTGCCGCCGGAGGCGCCGGTGTAATATCGGTACTGGCAAATGCCTTTCCGGCAGCATGCAGCAGCATGGTGAACCACGCCCTTAAAAGCAATTTCAAAACCGCCCGCGAGTTGCAGCTTAAATATCTTGAAGCAGTAGAATTGCTGTTTGCAGAAGGCAATCCGGCAGGCATAAAAGCATTCATGAGTGCGCTAAACATGTGCGGCAATGTGCTTCGTCTGCCTCTTGCGCCGGTAAGTCGCTCAACATATACCAAAATACAAAAAGTTGTTGAAGAGTTGCAAGGTAGTATCAGGTAGCACTTGGTATTATTACGAACTTACACGCTGTTTATATTTCTACTGTTTCATTTAAGTATTGTGTACGGCCGGTCATACCCAGTGTTGGCAGTTAGTTGGCCGTAAATACGCTGTCGTCCATCGGTATGTCTGTTTCAATCTGGTCGAAGATTATTGCTGCAGTTTCTATTCCGCTGATACGGACGCTGGTTCTTCGGGGGAGTACTATGCCATTTATGTCGGCATAGTCGCTCATGTATGTTTCGAGGTTCACTGATGCTCCGGTTTGCCCCATTACAGTTGTTGTTTTTGTTATCAGGCCTGTTTTCCGGTCAACAAACATATATATGGGCTGACCGGTTTCGGTGGTTATTTTAAGTTTGTTTGCGGGGCTGCCATTAACGTCTTCGGTTCCTTCGAGTGTAACCTGCCTGGCGTTGTAGCGTTTCAGCAGTTCATTGTTAAACAGGTTGCTACCCTGAAACTGTTTCAGCTGTTCTCCGGTAAGCTCTACCGGCTGGCGCGAACCCGACGTGGGGTTTACGGTGTAGCCTTTTGTGCCGTTGAAGACGGATACCATTTCATTTCCACCGGCGCTGTAGGTTACTTTTATTTTGTCGGGGTTTTTCATGTACATCGTCATTGGCATGTCCATGCCAAGGGCCGACATTCTGCCGGTAATTTTTATTGTTTTTACGGCGGCAAGCTTGTCGGCATGCATTGCGGCGGTGTGTTGTTTTATTATTGTTTCCAGTGTCTGGGCGCTTATGGCAGACAGTGCGAAAATGAGCGTGAGGCAGGAGATGGTAAGACGTTTCATGTTTTATATTTAATTACTGTAAACTGTGCAAAGATAGTATTTGTTGTCTGTTATGAAACAGTTTCTGGTGGTGGGAAATATAAATAAATACTTTGTCCGTTAATGGCGCACTGCTTTCTTCCGTCATCAGTAATTACGGACAGGGTATTGAAGTTCTATTTCCAGAAGAAACCTGTTGCTCCTGCATTCTCAGCTTCCGCACAAACTCCTCAACCCCGGCTGCATCCTTCATCGCCGGCGCCGATTCGAAGCGGCTGTTCAGGTCGATGCCGGCCATCAGGGGGTGGCGGAAGTCGTGCAGGTCGGCAAGATGCTCCGGGCCGATGCCGCCGCTTAGCAGGAAGGGGATGCCGCCGCGAAAGGCGTTCAGCAGCGGCCAGTGGAAGCGTTTGCCCGTGCCGCCGCGCTCGCTACCTTTCGTGTCGAAAAGTAAGTAATCGACAAACGGCGCGTAGTCCTGCGTATGCTCCAAATCCGCTGCTGATGATACGGAAAACGCCTTGATGACGGCGCATCCCGCATCTTGCAGGCGGCGGCAGTCATCGGGCGATTCGTCGCCGTGCAGCTGAACGTAATTCAGCCGGTATTTCTCCACTTTCCGCAATATTTCCTCCGGCTGTTCGTTCACAAAAACGCCCGTTTTGAGTTTTGAACACGAGCGGATAGCGTCCACACACGCATCATCGACGCATCGCGGCGAACGCGGGTAAAAGATAAAGCCCATCA
>JAITVX010000015.1 GCA_031285575.1 Bacteroidales bacterium | reverse complement strand
TGTCAGCTTTGATATCATATTAATGTTTGTAAAAATAATCGGGTTAATGTTGCGGGAGTTCCCGCAAGTATGCCCGCACCCTTGGCAGGAGTTGCGGGAACTCCCGCAAGCGTGTCAACGCCCTGGGTGTGGGTTGCGGGAAGGCCCGCAAGTGTGCTCAAACGCTTGGTGGAGGTTGCATCAACCGATGCAAATGAGGTACATGGTGATGACGGTGAGTTGGCAATATGTTTGCGGCGCTGTTAAAGCATAAAAACCGACGCCAGCCATACAAGTGCAAACACAACGCAGCCCATCACTATTGTCGATGTTGAGTAAACTTTCAGGGTTTCCCTGGAGTCTATTCCTGAGAAGTTTGATATTACCCAAAAATACGAATCGTTTGCATGCGACACAAACATTGAACCTGCACCCATTGCCAGTGTTGCAAAGAGCCTTCCCTGCTCGGTATGGAGGCCAAGCGCCGGAAGCATTGGCGACACAAGCGATGCAGCCGTTATTATTGCTACGGTTGACGACCCCTGGGCGGTTTTCATCACGGCGGCAATGATGAACGGTACAAGCAGCCCCATGTTTGCATCGGAAAGCAGCCTGCCAAGCGTTTCACCGGTGCCTGTTGCCTTTATAACGGCGCCAAACATTCCTCCTGCGGCAGTTATGATAAGAATAGGACCGGCTTTCTCTATCGATTCTTTAAAAATATCATTTAGCCTGATGCGGCGTTTGCCTGTAAGAAGCGCAAGCGCCAGTACTACGCCTGCCGAAAGGGCATATACGGGCTCGCCGGCAACTGTAATTATTTTCGATCCGATGCCGGGGGTAACCGGCAAAAGCGATTTCATTGTTATAAGCAGCAGCGGCACAAAAACCGGCAGAAACGACACGAATGGCGAGGGAAGCGTTTCGGTGTCGGGCTGTGTGTGAGTGGTTGCCGAAGCGGGCGGACAGGTTCTGGACATGTGCTTGCTCCACATAAAGGCGGCCAGTGCTCCGGGTATGGCAAACAGTATGCCCATAATAACCAGCTGCCCCGTGTTGGCGTTCATTATTCCGGCGGCGGCCAGCGCTCCGGGATGGGGCGGTATGAGGCAATGAACGGAATAGAGCGATGTGGCAAGCACCGTAGCTACAAAAGGCATTGCAAGCCCGGCACGTGCTCCGAGCGACCGTGCAAGCCCGCTAAGTATTATGAAGCCCGAGTCGCAGAAAATGGGCAGGCCTGTAATGAAGCCTGTCATGCCGAGGGCGGCGGCGCTTCGTTTTTCGCCGGTTTTCGACAGTATGTATTTTGCAATGCTCAGGGTGCCGCCGGTTTTGTCGAGCGTTATGCCTATTATGGCTCCGAGTATTACAAGGAAGCCTATCGACGACATTGTGCCGCCAAATCCGTCTTTCAGTACGCCTATTGTGTTTCCAGCAGGGAGCGTGGCAAATGCCAGAAAGAGAGATGCTGCAAACAGCGCGATGAATGCGTTGAGCTTAAACTTCGACGTTAATATTATTATGGCTATAATGCTTATTGCCACAAGAATTGATGTTGTAAGTATGTTCATGTTCTCATGTTATTATCAGTTGAAAAACAGGTAAGCCATTATTATTGCAGTTGTGAAGCCGGCAAGGTCGGCAAGGAGGCTGCATCCAATCATGTGCCTTGCATTTTTTATTCCTACCGATCCGAAATATACGGCTGCAATGTAGAACGTAGTGTCGGTAGTTCCCTGCATGGCGCATGCAAGGCGGCCTATGAACGAGTCGGCTCCGTGAATGGTCATTGCGTCTATCATAAGGCCGCGGGCACCGTTGCCCGACAGTGGTTTCATCAGCGCTACGGGCAGGGCTTCCGTAAACTGAGTGTCTATACCAAACAGCGAAAACAGTTTTGCTATGCCGGCAACCAGATAATCCATGGCTCCCGATGCCCTGAAAACTCCTATGGCTACAAGTATTGCTACAAGGAAGGGTATTATTTTTATTGCTACGCCAAAACCTTCTTTTGCTCCTTCTACAAAAGCGTCGTACACGTTAACCTTTCTTACTGCAGCCAGGGTAATAAAAAGCATTATTATGGAGATAAGAATAAAGTTGGCTGCAAAAGTCGATATCTGTGCTATTTCTTCTTTCGGCAGGGAACTGAAATAGTATATCATTCCGCCAATAACGGCTGCAAAACCACCCATATAGGCAAGTATAACCCGGTCGAAAAGATTGATTCGCTGGATAACCGACACGCTTACCATTCCCGTAAACAGGGATGCAAACGTAGATATAAGTATGGGTATAAAGATGTCGGCCGGGTTTGCCGCTCCGAACTGCGTTCTGTACACAATGATGCTTACCGGAATAATCGTAAGCCCTGCCGCATTAAGCGTAAGGAACATTATCTGTGCATTTGTAGCCGTCTCCTTGTCGGTGTTTATTTCCTGCATCTCCTTCATTGCCTTTAGGCCCATTGGTGTGGCGGCATTGTCGAGCCCAAGCATGTTTGCCGAAATATTAAGTATCATCGAGCCATAGGCCGGATGCCCCTGCGGCAGTCCGGGGAACAGTTTTCTGAACAGTGGAGCTACAAGTTTCCCGAGTATGGTTACAACCCCGCCTCTTTCCCCTATTTTCAGCAAGCCCATCCACAGGGCAAGCGCACCAGTGAGCCCGAGCGAAACCTCAAAACCTGTTTTGGCGCTGGAAAAGACGGAGCCGATAATGCTGTTGAATATCTGCGTATCGCCTGAAACAATCAGTTTCAGTATTGCAACCGCAAATCCTGTTACAAAAAAAGCTATCCAGATATAGTTAAGAACCATGACTTTTATTTGCTCGCTAAGTTAAAATAAAAGTTTGAGGCACAAAACAGAAACCGGTTTTTAGACAATAATTTGTTTTTTCAAAATTAATGTAGAAAATATCAGGAAAAATTCATCGTTTCCCATGTTTTCCTGGGGCTTTTTATTGCAATTTTTTTTGAAATACTTTCTGTAACAGCTTAGGATGTGTTAACATGAAAATCACTATCTTTGAGGTATTGGCAACAGGCGTTCCCGCACCACAGTTCAACGACCGATTCATCCGATAAATTGTGCAAATGCTTTAATATAACTAAACCGCACATTATGCGGAAAATATTTTTTAAGGAGCGGCTAAGTAAGGAAGAACGTCGAGGCATTCCACGGGTACCTATTTTGGACTGCTTCAGCTTCAGCCTCTGCCTTCGCAAAGACGATGTGCTTTTTTGTCTTCACCAAGTCCATTAACCCAGTTACTTACCGCTTAGTATCTTGCGCGGTTGAACAAAAAAAGCCTCGAAGCTTTATATTCCCCGAGGCTTTATTTTATTGTCGGCAGTGTTTTATTTTTTACCGTACAGAACTAACTCAATATCAGTAACGCGGATGTTATAGTAAGTCCGGTAGTCATAATTATAGCCATAATTGCTTGCCTGCATTACATAGTTGCAATCCCAGTATGCATCTCCCGAAACTATAAACTCTGCTCCCGATGTAAATTTTTCAAGTTTAGGTAATATTTCGTCAGGATTGCAGAGTGTATAAATATCAATACCACTGCTTGGTGTCATATATATAGACGCCATATCGCCGGGCTTAAAGTAAACGTAAAACACAGCATCTGCAGGGCTTTGTATAATATCCTTGCCGCAGCCGCATTGCTTTTGTTTTTTGCAGTCGGTACTTATAAACAGCGGTGCAGATATAACAACTGCTACCAACATTTTTTTTAATAATCTTTTCATCTGCGTATATATTAAAAGGTAATCAGGCCTGTGCCGTTGTGCCTCCAAAGGTTAACGGCATGGGCGCCGACCCTGTTACGTCTTTAATAGTTCCATGTACGGCTTCAAACCGGGTAATGTTGTCTTGCAGTGCGGCTACAAGCCTTTTGGCGTGTTCCGGTGTAAGAATAATTCTCGATTTTACCTGCGCTTTCGGAATGCCGGGCATTATTCTCACAAAATCGACAATAAACTCGGAAGCTGAATGAGTAATTATTGCAAGGTTTGAATAAGTACCCTGGGCAACTTCCTCTTTAAGTTCTATGTTGATTTGATTTTTCTGATCCTGCATTGCCATTAGCGATTCTTTTTATCAGCTGCAACTCCATCCGTAGTAGTACCGACGAACTTTTCGTATTCGTCGAGCGAACCGACAATAATGTCATTGTACTGGCGCTGTCCTGTTCCGGCAGGAATAAGATGGCCGACAATAACATTTTCTTTCAGTCCTTCCAGTCTGTCTATCTTGCCAAGTATGGCGGCTTCATTGAGCACTTTTGTAGTTTCCTGGAACGATGCGGCCGAGAAAAAGCTCTTTGTCTGAAGCGACGCCCTCGTTATGCCCTGAAGCACCTGGCTTGAAGTGGCAGGAATTGCATCCCTGGCCTCAACGGTTTTAAGGTCGCGACGTTTCAGAACCGAATTTTCATCTCTCAGTTTGCGGGCTGTTACAATCATTCCGGGGCGAAGTGTTTGCGAATCACCAGCTTCTTCAACTACCTTTTTACCATATATCCAGTCGTTCTCTTCCATAAACTCAAGTTTATCGACAACCTGGCGCTCAAGAAACTTGGTATCACCCGGATCTACAATCTCTACCTTGCGCATCATTTGCCTTACAATGATTTCAAAGTGCTTGTCGTTTATCTTCACTCCCTGCAGACGATATACTTCCTGTATTTCATTTACAATGTATTCCTGCACCTTTGTCGGGCCTTTAATTGCCAGAATGTCGGAAGGTGTAATTGCTCCGTCGGACAGGGGAATACCGGCTTTTACATAGTCGTTTTCCTGTACAAGTATCTGCTTCGACAACGGAACAAGGTATTTTTTTATTTCATCTGTTTTCGACTTGATGGAAATTTCCCTGTTTCCTCTTTTTATCTTTCCGAATGTAACTTCTCCGTCAATTTCAGAAACAATTGCAGGGTTAGACGGATTACGCGCTTCGAAAAGCTCGGTTACGCGCGGCAAACCTCCGGTAATGTCACCCGACTTGCCAACTGCACGAGGTATCTTGGCCAAAACCTCTCCCGCTTCAACTATTTTACCGGGGTCAATAACAAGGTGCGCACCAACCGGCAAGTTGTAAAACCTCAACTCGGCTCCTCCATTATCTAATATCTTAATTGCCGGATTTTTTGTTTTGTCTCTACTTTCAATAATAACTTTTTCTTTGAAACCAGTCTGTTCGTCTGATTCTTCGCGGAAAGTTACTCCGTCGATAAGGAAATCGTAACCTACCTTACCTCCTACTTCCGATATAATGACGGCATTGAACGGATCCCATTCGCAAATCAGAGTTCCTTTTTCAATTTCCTGCCCGGGTTTAACATAGAGCTTGGAGCCATATGGGATAGTATTGGTGGTAAGGGCGATGCCTGTTTTTTTATCTATAATCCTCATCTCGGCAAGCCGGCCTATTACAATATCGATATCACCTTTCTCAGCATCTTTCTTAGGAACCGACCGCAACTCATCAATTTCGGCTATCCCGCCATAACGCGCCACCAGCCTCGACTCCGTTGTAATATTAGAAGCTGTACCTCCGACGTGAAATGTACGCAAGGTAAGCTGCGTACCCGGCTCGCCGATACTCTGTGCGGCAATAACACCCACGACTTCTCCTTTCTGAACCATTCGGCCTGTGGACAGATTGCGACCATAACACTTGGCACATACACCTTTTTTTGATTCGCACGTAAGCACCGAGCGTATTTCGACCTGTTCAATAGGCGAATCTTCTATACACTGAGAAAGTTCCTCGGTAAGTTCCTGTCCGGCCTCAGCAATAAGTTCTCCCGTAAGCGGATGATAAACATTATGAACCGTTGTGCGACCAAGTATCCTTTCATACAGGGTTTCCACAACTTCTTCATTTTTTTTGATGGCTGTTGCAACCAAGCCTCGCAGCGTTCCGCAATCTTCTTCGTTAATTATAACATCATGCGAAACATCGACAAGGCGGCGGGTAAGATAGCCGGCGTCGGCAGTTTTAAGAGCTGTGTCGGCAAGACCTTTACGCGCTCCGTGGGTTGATATAAAGTATTCAAGAACCGACAATCCTTCCTTAAAATTGGAAAGGATCGGGTTTTCAATAATTTCAGAACTTGTAGAACCAGATTTCTGAGGTTTGGCCATAAGTCCCCTCATACCCGAAAGCTGCCGTATCTGTTCTTTTGACCCCCTTGCCCCCGAGTCAAGCATCATATAAACCGAGTTAAATCCCTGCTTGTCGGCGGAAAGCTGCTTCATCAATGTCTGAGTCAGCCTTGCATTGATATGTGTCCATATATCAATAATCTGGTTATACCTTTCATTATTGGTTATGAAGCCCATGCTGTAATTATTCTGCACCTCTTCAACCTGTTCGTATCCTTCATCGACAAATTTTGTTTTCTCGCCGGGTACGATAACATCATCAAGGTTAAAGGAAAGTCCGCCCTTAAATGCCGAATAAAAACCAAGATTTTTTATTGCATCCAAAAAATTGGCGGTTTTGGCAGTTCCAGCAAGTTTCAAAACGCGCCCAATAATATCCCTGAGCGATCTCTTTGTAAGAAGTTCATTGATATATCCTACTTCCGAAGGCACATACTGGTTAAATATAACCCGCCCGACAGTAGTTTCAATAAGATGATTTACATGTTTACCGTCTGCAATATCATTAACCTTAACCTTAATATATGCGTGAAGATCTATTTTGCCCTCATTATAAGCAATATTAACCTCTTCAGGAGAATAAAACACAAGCCCCTCTCCCATTACGGGGTCATCGACTGTGCCTTTTTTTCCCTTGGTTATATAATAAAGTCCCAGCACCATATCCTGCGACGGAACCATTATCGGGGCGCCGTTTGCAGGATTAAGTATATTGTGAGAAGCCAACATAAGCATCTGGGCTTCAAGTATGGCTGCATTTCCCAAAGGAAGATGCACCGCCATCTGGTCGCCGTCAAAGTCGGCATTGAAAGCCGTACAAACAAGCGGGTGCAGCTGTATGGCCTTACCCTCAATCAACTTAGGCTGAAAAGACTGTATTCCAAGCCGGTGAAGTGTAGGAGCCCTGTTAAGCATAACAGGATGTCCTTTCAATACATTCTCAAGAATATCCCAAACAACAGGATCTTTCCTGTCAACAATTTTCTTAGCCGATTTAACAGTTTTTACTATACCTCTTTCAATAAGTTTGCGGATAATAAACGGCTTGTAAAGCTCAGCAGCCATATCTTTTGGCAGCCCACATTCGTGTAACGCAAGCTCGGGGCCAACTACAATAACCGACCTGGCCGAGTAATCGACTCTCTTACCAAGCAGGTTCTGCCTGAAACGCCCCTGTTTGCCTTTTAAACTGTCGCTAAGCGACTTAAGAGGCCTGTTTGCATCGGTTTTTACCGCATTGGCTTTTCTTGAATTATCGAATAACGAATCGACAGACTCCTGAAGCATACGTTTTTCGTTTCGCAAAATAACTTCGGGCGCCTTGATTTCTATAAGTCTTTTAAGACGATTATTCCTGATAATTACCCTTCTGTAAAGATCATTAAGGTCGCTTGTTGCAAACCTGCCACCATCAAGCGGAACAAGAGGCCTGAGTTCGGGCGGAATAACAGGTACAACTTTGACAATCATCCATTCCGGCTTATTAACATGCTTTGAGTCTCTGAATGCCTCAACAACCTGAAGCCTTTTAAGGGCTTCATTTTTACGTTGCTGCGACGTTTCCGTATTAGCCCTGTGACGAAGCGAATAGGACATTTCATCGAGATCGAAACGGCTTAAAAGCTTATAAAGGGCTTCAGCACCCATATCGGCAACAAACTTGTCGGGATGATTATCTTCAAGATATTGATTTTCTTTTGGAAGGGATTCTGTTATTTCCATGTATTCTTCTTCCGTGAGAAAGTCCAGGTATTTCACTCCATCGGCAGCTTTTACGCCCGGATTTATAACTACATACCTCTCGTAGTATATAATTGAATCGAGCTTTTTTGTTGGCAATCCCAACAGATAACCGATTTTATTGGGGAGCGACCTGAAATACCATATGTGGGCTACAGGAACAACCAGTGATATGTGTCCCATCCTTTCCCTACGCACCTTTTTTTCGGTAACTTCAACGCCGCAACGATCGCAGACAATGCCTTTGTACCTTATCCTTTTATATTTTCCGCAATGGCATTCGTAGTCTTTTACCGGGCCGAATATTCTTTCGCAGAAGAGTCCGTCGCGTTCGGGTTTATAGGTACGATAATTAACTGTTTCCGGCTTCAATACCTCGCCACTTGAACGATCAAGAATTTCTTCCGGCGAAGCAAGGCCTATTGAAATTTTCGAGTAACTTGTTTTTGTCTTGTTATCTCTTCTGAATGACATATTATGATATTTTTTATTTCAAACAAAATTCAAACCGCAATCGGTTAATCAAGTATTACACTAAGTCCAAGTCCTCTGAGTTCGTGAAGCAGAACATTCAGCGACTCGGGAATACCAGCCTGTGGCATAGGTTCTCCTTTAACGATAGATTCGTAGGCTTTTGCACGACCTACAACATCGTCGGACTTAATTGTCAGAATCTCCTGAAGTATATGGGCCGCACCAAATGCTTCAAGCGCCCAAACTTCCATTTCACCAAAACGCTGGCCTCCAAACTGTGCCTTTCCTCCAAGTGGTTGCTGGGTAATAAGCGAATATGGGCCTATTGAACGTGCGTGCATTTTATCATCAACCATGTGTCCCAGTTTAAGCATGTAAATAACTCCTACTGTTGCAGGTTGATCGAATTTTTCACCCGTTCCACCGTCATACAGATAGGTTTTTCCATATCTTGGAATAGCCGCACTATCCGTATATTCGGTTATTCGTCCAATTGTAGCTCCATCGAAAATAGGAGTGGCAAATTTTACCCCAAGTTCCTTGCCCGCCCAACCAAGCACTGTTTCGTAAATTTGTCCCAGGTTCATCCTCGAAGGCACCCCAAGAGGGTTGAGCACCACATCAACCGGCGTTCCGTCTTCAAGGAAAGGCATGTCTTCGGCGCGAACAATTCTGGCAACAATACCTTTGTTGCCATGGCGTCCCGCCATTTTATCACCGACCTTTACTTTTCGCTTTTTGGCTACATAGACTTTTGCAAGGCGAACTATTCCTGAAGGCAGCTCATCACCTATTGTGATGTTGTACTTTTTACGTTTATAAATCCCGTCTATTTCCTTGTATTTGATGACATAATTGTGAAGCAACTGCTTGATTTCATCGTTTTTCCTTTTATCCGTTGTCCATTTACTCGGATTAACATCAAGAAAATTAATATCCTGAAGCTGTTTCAACGTAAATTTACTTCCTTTAGAGATTACATCAACATTCAGATAATCTTTTACTCCCTGCGAGGTTTTTCCATTTATCATGACAAACAACTTATCAACGAGCCTCGCTTTAAGGTCATCAACGCTTCTAATAAATTCAGCGTCAACTTTATCAAGAAGTGTTTTCTCAATAGCTTTTGATTTTCTGTCTTTAATGGCTCTTGTGAACAGCTTTTTATCAATAACAACGCCATCAAGCGACGGACCTGCTTTTAACGAAGCATCTTTTACGTCGCCGGCCTTGTCGCCAAAAATAGCACGCAGAAGCTTTTCTTCCGGCGATGGGTCGGATTCGCCCTTGGGCGTTATCTTTCCTATCAGAATATCTCCCGGCCGTATGCGAGCTCCTATTCTTATAAGTCCGTTTTCGTCAAGGTTCTTCGTAGCCTCTTCGCTTACGTTCGGAATATCGGACGTAAGTTCTTCAAGGCCTCGCTTAGTGTCGCGAACTTCAAGCTGGTATTCATCAATATGAACGGATGTAAAATGATCTTCCTGAACAACTTTTTCAGAAATAACAATTGCGTCTTCAAAGTTATATCCTTTCCATGGCATGAAGGCTACTTTAAGATTTCTGCCTAAAGCCAACTCGCCGTGTTTTGTACCATATCCTTCTGTGAGAACCTGACCTTTAACTACTTTCTCACCTTTTTCTACAACAGGGATAAGGTTTATACATGTATTCTGGTTCGTTTTACGGTACTTTGGAAGCGTATATCGTTTAATATCATCATCGAAACTCACAAATTTTTCCTCATCAGTACGGATGTATCTTATGACAATTTCGTTTGAGTCAACATATTCAACTACGCCGTCGCCTTCGGCCATATATAATATACGGCTGTCTCTGATAACCTGGCCTTCAAGCCCAGTGCCTACTATCGGAGCTTCCGGATTAATGAGCGGAACTGCCTGGCGCATCATGTTTGATCCCATAAGGGCTCTGTTGGCGTCGTCATGTTCAAGGAACGGAATTAACGACGCGGCAATTGAGGCTATCTGGTTTGGAGCAACATCCATCAAATCAACTTTCGAAACT
>JAITVX010000258.1 GCA_031285575.1 Bacteroidales bacterium | reverse complement strand
GCTGGAAAACCGTATATATACACGATAACCCTGGCAGATACAATTGCGACAGGAGCATTGCCACCGGCAAGGGCTGGACGGTGAATACCACCACGCCTTATTAACCGCTGGCAAGCCGGCAACGCCCCCCCCGCTGACGTGCGGCAGGGGGGTGTTTAAACTTTTCAGACGTTTCGTTTTAAACGAGCAATGTTGTCATAGGCCGCTCACTTCTGCATCTATTGCCACTTTGCACCGTTTTCTGCCTCTCATGAAATTAGGACATTTCGTTTTACCCCCCTTAGTTAAGATAAAATCATGCCATTACCAGTCTTTTATGTAAACGCCGGTGTCCGAAATAAAAATCTGGACACCGGCGTTTTGTATGCACCTTGAATTTACTGTATCGCTTTCTGTTTGGTTGTATCGTACATAATCATCGAGGCAATAAAAATAGACGAGTATGTTCCCATTACAACGCCAATTATCAGGGCAAAGATGAATCCGCGTATAACTGCTCCCCCGAAAATAAATATTGCAAGCACGGTAAGAAGGGTGGTTAGCGACGTATTTACCGTACGGCTGAGGGTTGCATTCATGGCCATGTTTAGCGTTTCCTGCAGTGGCTTTTTCCTGTACATCGGTATATACTCCCGCAGTCTGTCGAATACAATCACCGTATCCAAAACCGAATAACCTATAATTGTTAATATGGCTGCTATAAACGACTGGTCGATATCCATTGAGAAAGGCATGATGCCATGCAGGAGCGAATAAAAACCTATTATTATAAGCGTATCGTGGAAAAGAGCCGTTACGGCGCCAAGCCCGTATTGCCAGTTTCTGAATCTCATCAAAATATATAGGAACATTATTATCAGCGAGAAGATTACGGCATACACGGCTTTTATCTTGATATCGGCGGCGATGGCCGGGCCTATTGTGTCGGAACTTACCATGTAAGTTGAAAGGAACTCGTCAAGGCCTGTATCGGCGGGCAGCAATCCTTTCAGTCCTTCGTACAGCTGCGCATCCACTTCGTCTTCAATACCTGTTTCGGTAATTCTGTATTTGGTTGTTATTTTTACCTGATGGTCGTTTCCGAAGGTAACAACCTGTGGCAGCTCTCCGAATACTCCGCTAAGGTTCTGCGCAACATCGGCAGGGTTTACAGCTTCATCAAACCTTACCTGAAAGGTACGTCCTCCGGTGAAATCAATGCCCATGCTAAGCCCCCTTACAAACAGCGACCCTACTCCCACTACTGTAATAAATATCGAAAATGCATAAAAGTATTTTCTTAGCCCAATGAAATCTATATTGGTATTTTTAAGGAAGTTTGCTGTAACTTTTCTCGAAAACGTAAGGACTGCGTTCGGATTCTTTTTCAACATGGCATCGTAAATAATCCTTGTAATAAAGATTGCAGAGAACAGTGATGTAAGAACGCCGATTACCAGTGTTGTTGCAAAGCCTTTTATTGGGCCGGTGCCGAATATATATAATATAATACCTACAAGCAGGGTAGTAACGTTCGAGTCGATAATTGACGAATAGGCCATCTTATATCCGTCGGCTATTGCCTGCCTGGCGCCTTTCCCGTGCCTCAACTCTTCCCTTATCCTTTCATAAATAAGCACGTTTGCATCAACTGCCATGCCCATGGTAAGCACTATACCTGCTATACCGGGCAGCGTAAGAGCTGCGCCGAGTGAAGCAAGTGTTCCGAAAAGGAGAAACACGTTGGTCAGCAGGGCTACGTCGGCTATAAGGCCGGCCTGCATGCTGTAATAGAAAACCATGTAGAGCAGCACCAGCACAAATGCTATGATGAAAGATATTAACCCTGCATTGATTGCCTCTTTTCCGAGTGTAGGCCCTACAACGGTGTCGGAAATTATACGGGCGGGAGCCGGCAGCTTACCCGATTTAAGTATGTTTGCAAGGTCGTCGGCTTCTTCAATAGTAAAATCGCCGGTTATTTCGGTACTTCCTCCTGTAATTTCGTTCTGCACTCTCGGATACGATCTTACGTAACCGTCGAGGGCAACAACAATGCAGCGACCAATGTTTTCGCGGGTCATCCTTGCCCATGTGTTCGAGCCTTCCACGTTCATCGACATGTCAACCTTTACCTCAGAGCCTGTTACGCCCGATGTTGGCCTGGCCGATGTAACAACGTCGCCATCGAGCGGAGGCCTTCCGTCGCGCGTTGTGATTCTGATTGCATGGAGTTCGTATAGTGTAGCCGTAGGATCATATTTATGTGGCTCCTGACTCCACATAAACCTGAGGTCACGGGGAAACTGTACTCTTATCTGGTTCATTGCGAGCATGGCATTAACCCTTGCGGTATCTTTTCCGGCTGCAAGGCCTACCATACACGACTGCAACGGCTGCCCTTCGGGGCTTACTCTTGGATTAAGCAGTCCGAAAAGAGGATTCTGCCGTGCAAATTCTTCCATTGTAGCCGGCTCGGCTGCTGTGGTTGTGTCCTGGTTTATTATGTCAAGCAGCGATGATTCGGTCTGAGCAGTATCAGCGGCGGCGGCAACAGCAGTGTCAGCGGTTGTTGTCTGCTGCCCGGTAACGGTGCCTGTTACGTTTATTGCTTTCAGCAGTTCATTGGCCTGCGACAGGTAGCCGATCACTTCGGCATTTTCATACGTTTCCCAGAATTCAAGGCTGGCGGTTCCTCGCAATAGCTCGCGAACCCTTTTAGGGTCGTTCTGACCGGGAAGTTCTATAAGTATCCTTCCCTTGGTTGCAAGCTGTGTTATGTTGGGCTGCACTACTCCGAACCGGTCTATTCGGGTACGCAGTATATTGAAGGCATTGTCTATTGCGGTTGTTACTTCAGCATCGAGTGCTCTCAGTACTTCGGCGTTCGACGAGTTGAAGTTAACCTGCTCCTGCATCTGCACCGTTCCGAAAATGGCGGCAAGCCTTGCATTCGGGTCTATTTCACTGAAAGCCTGCCCGAACAGGGTCAGGAAATCCGACTGGCTTTGCGTCTGCATCTCTTTGGCGCGTTCAATGGCGGCATTGAATGTACGGTCGGTGCTGTAACTCGAAAGAGCTCTGAGAATATCTTCAACCGACACTTCAAGAATAACGTTCATCCCGCCTTTAAGGTCGAGGCCGAGGTTAAGTTCTTTCTTCTGGCATTCCCTGAATGTATTGCCGAGATAACTCCATTCATCTTTTGGCAACGAGGCTATCGAGTCTAAATACGCGGCTTCTTTTACAAGGTCGCCCTGTGCATATTCCTTGGCATCTCTTTTTACCATGTAGGTGGCTGCGGTGAAAGATAGCTGGTAAAGCGAAACCAGACCCAGCGATATTGCCAAAACTATAATGGCTGATTTAATCTGCATTGTCTTCTGTATTAATAATTAGGTTAAAAATTAGTTTCTTTCATTGAGGCGCGAAGATACTGTTTTTTTTAAAATTCTACCGCATATTGATTAGTTGCTGAAAAAAATAACAGATTACGAAATATGTTTCCTTCTTTTTGCCCAACGACGAAATCAATGACCAACAATACGCCAGCCGGTAATTAACAGCTGATGTTACGCAACCCATAAGGGAAATCGAATTTCCTACCTGGGAAATTGTTTTTCACTAACGGAACAAATCTCATACCGCGCGTAACATCGGTTAACAGTATTTCCATAATATCGACCTCTTCGGGAGTCATTGCAAACACATTAATTAACAACATCATTGACTACATTGACTAACAGAGTATTGAAGTACTGTTTCCCGAAGGTGTCTATTGATCGATTTAAAACAAATTGCTTAATTATGAGCTATTTTATTATTTTATTATTTTATTATTTTATTATTTTATTATTTTATTATTTTATTATTTTATTATTTTTACGCTTTAAATTTTATTAAAGATAGATTACGAATGAATTGTATCGTAATTGATGATGATAGACTTAGTTGTCAGATTATTAGTGAGTATGTTAGGAAAAATACTTCGCTTGACTTAATCGGTGTTTACAATGATTCAATAGAAGCACGTAATGCCCTTATCAAGCGGCAGGATGTAGAATTGGTGCTGCTCGACATCGAAATGCCCGAAATGGATGGTTTTGAGTTTATAGGCAGTCTCGAGTCGCCGCCGCACATAATCGTTATAACATCAGACGAAAGCCATGCGGCAAAAGCATTCGACTTTAATGTTACCGATTATATTGTTAAACCTGTAACATTCCCGAGGTTCTGCAAGGCAATCGACAAAATTATGAATGCTTCCCGTAAAAGTAAAAACGATCCGGGCGACAAGGAAATATTCATTAAAAAGGGAACATCGCTGGTGAAACTTAAAGTCAGGGATATTATTTATATCGAGGCTCTCGAAAATTATGTTACACTGAATACTGCCGACGACAAATTTGTTGTTCACTTTACAATGAAAGGCATTGAAGAGTATCTTCCGCATGATCTTTTTGTGAGAGTGCAGAGATCGTACATTGTGAATAAAGCCACCATTCAGGCAATAAAGGAAACCTCGCTTGATGTAGCTGTTGGCAACACTACCATAAGCATACCCGTAGGCAAGGCATTCAGAGATTCGCTTATGAATGATATTGATGTCATGTCGCAGCGATAACCCCAAATTCAAATGTTTTCAAATCGCAGCCTGTTCATACGCCATCTTGGCCAGACCTCTCCCACACCAATGCTTCTCGAAGTTGACAAGACGGAAGGTATTTATTTATACGGCCCTGACGGCAAAAGATATATTGATCTCGTGAGCGGTGTTTCAGTAAGCAATACCGGCCACAGGCATCCCAGGGTGGTTGAAGCGGTAAAACGTCAGGTTGACAAATACATGCACCTGATGGTTTATGGAGAAATTATCCAAAGTCCGCAAGTGCAGTATGCCGCAAAACTGGCGGAACTCCTCCCAGCAGGACTGGATGTATGCTATTTTGTAAACTCAGGAAGTGAAGCCGTTGAAGGGGCCTTGAAAGTTGCAAAGCGTTTCACCGGCCGCAGCCGTATAATATCCTGCCGCAACGGTTATCACGGCAGCTCGCACGGAGCCCTTAGCATACAGGGAAGCGAGTACTTCAAAACCTCATTCAGACCCCTGTTGCCCGATACACACCTGATCGACTTTAACGACATCCAATCGCTTGACAGTATAGATAACCGCACTGCATGTGTGGTTATAGAACCTGTTCAGGCCGAAGGAGGCGTTATATTTCCCCAAAATGACTTTCTGAAAAAAGTGAAAGAAAAATGCGCCGAACATGGAGCACTGCTCGTTTTCGACGAAATACAGACAGGCTTCGGGCGTATTGGCAACCTGTTTGCAATGGAGCGGTTTGGCGTTACGCCCGATATTGCCCTCTTTGCTAAAGCCCTGGGCGGAGGAATGCCCCTCGGAGCGTTTATTTCGTCGCCGGAAATAATGTCAACGCTTGCATCAAACCCTGCACTCGGACATATAACAACTTTTGGCGGACATCCGGTATGCTGCGCAGCAGGACTTGCCTCGCTTCAGGTGCTGCTGGAAGAAAACCTTGTTGATAACTGTGGGGTACAGTCGGAGATATTCAAGGCAAACCTTTGTCATCCGGCAATCAGAGAGATACGAGGCGAAGGTCTTCTGCTGGCGGTAGAGATGGATAATCCCGAACAGGTGAAAAATATTGTAACACGTGCCACCGAATTTGGCCTTGTTATTGACTATTTCTTATTTTATGCCAATGCATTCAGAATAGCACCCCCGCTGTCCATTACCCGGGAAGAAACACTGGATGCATGCAGGCTGATAAACAATTTGCTCGATGCCGTTACACAATAATATTAAACTAATAGCCAAACAGTTTATTATGCTTGCGATATGCTGTTCATTCATGTATAAGGCATATCCGCAAGCCGATACCTTATCGCAAACACTCGGAAGACTTTTCGGCAGGCTTGCCACCGTAAACGAAGATTCCGTAAAACTGCAGGTTAACGACTCAATTCAAACCATTGTCAACCGAATTGTTGAGTCAGACTCAATCTTCAGTTTCAGCTTTAAAGATATTCGCTTTCTGGGACAAATTACCTCCCCCGATTCTACTGTTAAAATAGTGTCATGGAACCTTAACCTGAAAGCCAGCCCCGGTAAATACTTCTGCTATATAATAAAAAGGAGTGAAACAAACTCCCTCAACTCCGTTTACAGACTGACGTCAGACTATAATCCGGCGGATATTTCAGAAGACACAGTATATACCGGTGAAAACTGGTATGGAGCATTATATTACGATATAAGACCCTTTACAACAGATGGACAAACGTACTGGACGGCACTCGGTATCAACTATGGTAATCCGCTGATAACAAAAAAAGTAATAGACATCATAACTTTTAAACACGATGGTGCAATTGAATTTGGAGCTCCTGTCTTTTCACCTTCCGACAGCATATTGGTAAAACGCAAAGTCTTCCGATACTCAGCTGATGCAGCCATGACACTTAGGTTTACCGATAATAACTCAATAGTGTTCGATCACCTTGTACCCTTTTCGCCCGCCCTGGCTGGCAAAATGGAATACTATGGCCCCGACTTTTCTTACGACGCATATATTCTTGAAAAAGGAAAGTGGACATTTAAACCAGACATAGATGCAAGAAACGAAGAAAAACCCGTGTCTGGAAGATGAGGGTGGTAATACCGAACAACCCTAAACGGCACTGGTACGTTCTGTCCTCGCACTGGTCGCAGTCGGCAGCCAGCCGTCCATGGGAACTCAACAAACACCACATGGCTGCTGGCCGTAAGAGTCAATCCCACACCGGCAGCCTTGATGCTGCATATAATAAGCTTCGTGGCGGGGTTATTCTGAAAGCTGTCAACCGCCGCCTGTTTCTGTGCTGCGTTTTCAAGCCCCGTTACGGTTACGGCTTTCGGGAAGGCTTTCTTCAGTTCGTTCACCACATCGTGCAGGTTTACGAACAGCACAACCTTTTCGCCGGCTTCAAGCAGGTCGCCTGTGGAATCGACAACATCTCTTATCTTGCCCCGCGCGGCTATCTGCCTCAGTACGCTTATGCGCACCATCACCTCGCCCCGCATGGCTCGCTGAAGCCTGGCGTCGTCGGCCTGCCTGTACTGCACCAGGTAGCGCAGCAGGTCGGCTTCGGCATCGGCATACTCGCGGCGGTTGGATATCTCGCATATAACCGTCTGGCGGGTCTTGGCTGGCAGGTCGTGCAGCACGTCTTTCTTCTCGCGCTGATAGAAACAGTGCAGGTTGAGCTTGTAGTTCAGTTCGCACAGGTTGCTTGCTTCGTTGGGGCCGCTGCAGTAGCGGTCAACAAACCCCCTATAGCCGCCGAAGTGGTCTAACTGCCCCAGTATGTGAAGCTGCGGTATGAGGTCTTTGGGGCGGTTCACTACCGGCGTACCGGTGAGCAGCAAACGGTATTCCTTGCCGCTTGCCAGCCCCATGCAGAGCTTCGACTGCTGTGCCGCGCCGTTCTTCACCTTGTGGCTCTCGTCTATAATAATCGACTTGAACATTCCAATGTTTTCCTTGAAGCGTATGTGCCGGAGCGTTAGCCGCTGACCTTCCTTATTTGTAAAACATTCTACAAAATACTTTTTGAGGCTTTCGTAGTTTACAATAAACACGTCGGCAATGCCTGCCTACCAGAACTGAGGGAAGGTGCGCCTTACGCTGTCGTTGAGTATAAGAGCACGCTGCCTGCCTGTCCACATTCCCCACTCGCGCTGCCAGTTTATTTTAAGCGCCGACGGACATACTACTATGCAGGGGTAGGCGCCTGCGGCTACTATGGTGGCTATGGCCTGCGCCGTCTTACCCAGGCCGGGCTTGTCGCCCACTATGGTACGCCTGTGCAGCAGGTTGTATGCTATGCCCTGCGCCTGATAATGGAACGGCGCAAGCTTCAATGCCGGCAGCTCTGACGTGAGTTCGGGCATGGGGGGTATGACAAAGTTCACCTGTTCTTCGGTCTTCACACCGCCCCACTTGAAACCGTATTTATATGCAAAGCGTTCTACTTCCATACGGTTGCCTGCGGGTACGAGCCAGCACTTGCTGACAGGCTCCCACCGTTTGCCGGGCAGCTGCTTTACAGCTTCAACAAGGTGGGGCTGATAGCGGAACTCTATACGGTAATATGGGCCTGCAAGGGTGATTAACATTTTAGTTCTTTTTTAAATAAAGTTTTTGTATTGATGATAAAATTCTTCCCAGTACAGGTCTTCAAGTGTTGGGAGCGCTATACCCAAATCGGTGTTTGCAAACTGCTGTATGCGGTTCAGGTAGCCGGTCATTTCCTTAGTGTCTAATTTAGCCGTGGAGCGAGGTATGGCTACGTTATACAGTACATCGAGCATCCGTACCGTAACATTGTCGGCCTCTAAAAACCGGCTTTTGAAAAACTCGTGCAGCGTATCCCTGTCGTTGCCTGTTTCACTCATTATGCACGACAGCCACAGCCAGTAAAGTGCGTTCTGATCAATGGTGCGCTTTTCGCGCTTCACCTTGATTTCAACCAGATACTTTTTGCTATCGGCTAACTTAGTGATGTAGTCGATAATCTTGGCCTTGTCTGACGGTATGAGGATTTTCAGGAGCATAAACCGGTCGCTTTAAAAGGGGAGATCGTCGGTATTATCTGCCACGGGCATGTTATCAATATCTTCCGCTGTTACCGGTTTTGCATGGTACAGCTTGCCGCTGCCCACATATACGGTGGCGGCGCTGGCTTCGCGTTCTTCCTTCGTTTTCGACACGATAAGGGTGTGCGTATTGCCGTACATGTCGGGTTCTCTGCGTTCCGAAAGTATCAGGTTAATATATTTTTTGCCGTTGTCGGCCTGTTTTACCTTGTTTCGCGGTATGTCGGAAACACACAGGTTTATTGTTATCATAGCTTATGAATTAAGTAGGTTAAAAATCTTTTTGTCGGTTATCAGCTCTCTGTGCTGTTCGATGAACTCTGTAAAGTCTTCTACAAAAGCGGTAAGGCGCAGCCTGTCGGCTTCGGTGTAGTTGTAGTACTCTGTTTTGGTGTCGTAGTACGTACCGCCCCTGTTTTCGGTAATCAGCAGTATGTTGTACTCGAAGTCGGCAACACTGCCGCCGCTTTCATTTATGCAGTATGGATACACCACCCGCTGCCACTTGTCTTTGAATTTCCATGCTTCGTAGCTACCTGTTACCTTGATGTCGTGTATGGCAGTGGGCATCAGCTCGTCGATGAAGCCGTAGAGCTTTACGTTGCCATACTGTGTTGGCAGTAAGGCTTCGGCGTAAACCTGACTTTGGGCTCCCTTGAAGTAGCTGTAAAACTCGGCGCATACGGTTTTGGGGAATACAAACCACCGGCCGTTATAGAACATCTTGTAGCAGCTGCCGTTGTCGCGCTGTACGGTTTCTATTTCGAGTGTTTCGTCTTTTTTGCCTGCAACAAGGCAGTCTATAAACATGTTGAAGGCAGTTCCGCGGTCGCGCTTCTCGGTGTCTTCCCATGCGGGCTGCACACGGTTTATCCTGTCTATAAGGCCGCGGAACTGCTTATGCTCAAATTCTTCGAGGGTAACGGATGGCGTATCACTGTTACCCCAAAATTTTAACCATGTATCCTCGCTGCCGAGGTAATCCTGATAGGCATCAAGCAGCGAGGGGTACAGGTTGAAGGTTATTTCAGGCTGCCGGTTCATAGCGTTTTGTTTCGCGGTTGAACGCAAGGCCAATCTCGGTACACTTTTTATTCAGCTTCTGCCCGGCCATTATCTTAGAGTTGCCAACGTGTGTGAATGCGTCGATGCGGTCGCAGAAGCCGTTGGCGCTCTGTGCGTCGGTTATAAGAGCTATTTCGTGTTCGAGCTCCTTCATCACGCTTTCAAAGGCTTTCTCTGTTTCGCCCTGCTGCAGGCACGTGTCGCGGTAGGGCTGCAGGATAAGTGTTTCGAGGCTTGTGTTTTCCTTGCCGGCCACGCCGGGTATAACCATCCTGTCGGGCAGCTTGCAGGTGTTCTTGCCGTCGTTGCGCGTGGTAGGGTTAAAGGTGAGGGTACGCCCCTTGTCGGTCATCTCGAGGTAGCCAAGCAGGTCGAGGTCGGCCACTATGCTGCTGTACGACTTCTCGCGCAGGGCGGGAACGAATACGTTTTCGTCGCCCTCTTTGCGTACGTCGCGGTGGGCTACGTAAACCACGTTTTTGCCGCTGTGGTAGAGCGAGCGGTTAAAGTCGGCAAAGGTCTGGTTTATGCGTCCCCAGTCCTGTATGCGCGGCTGTTTTGTTCCGCATATGTGGATTATGATGTAGTCGAGCATCTTGCCTATGGTGTCTATCACCACGGTGTTGTAGCCTGTGAGGTCTTCCTGCAGAACGTCGAGCACGTCCTGAAAGGTGCGTACCTGTACAACATCGGTGCGGTGCTGGTGTTCGAGGCGGTGCACGCCGTTGTCGAAGTCCAGAAGCAGGGTGTTTTTGCTCGACAGGGCAAAGGTGGTCTTACCGGTATTGTGAACGATGTAATTGTTTGCAATGAAGTTATGATTATCACTTTCACAATGAATGTCGTATGTATCTTTCTCTGTCGTTTTGACTATTTCGGTAACGGTGCATGTTTCTGGAATATACTTTGAGAAAACCTGAGCGGTTGCATATGTTTTTTTCGCATGTTCAGATGTAGTAAGCATCTGCAAATTGCTAATGTCATTATTGCTCCTGTCTCCGTCTATGTGGTCAATTTCATAACCTGTTGGTATAAATTTCAATTCTCTTCCGTCATAGTTATTCAATAAAGACAAATAATCTTCGATAGTTAAATTGTTCATATTTGCTTCAAAAACCGCATGGTGTAACCCTATTCTGCAATATGAATATTCAACTCCGTTTTCCCGGACAGTCTTTTTTCTATTACGCGGATGATATTTGACAAAGTATTCCTTTATGCCGTCTATCCTGTTTTTACCAGTCTTGGCATAGTTTTTAGGCTTATAATAAATACTGTCGCCAATCTTCAATTCTGACATTTTTTTCCACCCATTTGGGGTAAAGAACGGATGTTCTTCTGTCGCTTCAATAGTTTTGCCTGTTGTTGTTGTTAATTGATAGCATTGCTTTTTACCGGAGTAGTAAACAAAACCCATTGACCAACAAAATTCCATTGTTTGTTCATTCAGGCTTCTTACAAGCAAACTGCCTCTGTCTTTATTAATTCCCCTGCATCCCTGATAAGGTATTTTTTCTTGATTTTTATACAACGCCTCTATCGACATAAGTCTTAATGCCTTTTTCTGCCCTGTATATTTTGCTGTGATAATGGTATCTCCGGCAAGGCATCCCGACTGTCCATAAATCATTATACGCACGTTCTTGGGGCGTTCAATCTCGTTCGATTTTTTTATCAGTGTCATGGTATTAAGTATTAGGTTAGTGTTATTTCTATTTTTGTGCCGTCTTCAAGCGTTTCGCGGTATTTTACCCATCCGTTTTCAGCGTCAACGGCCCATGTTGTTATGCCTGCGTCGTTGAGTGTTTTGAGGCAGTCGCTCATGTGTCCCTGCATGTGTACGCTGCTTTTGGTTGCGCTTACGCTGTAAAACTCGCATGCGGGGGTTTTTTCAAACAGCCGGCAGGCGGTCTGCAGATTGAGGAGTGTTTTTGTTTCCATTGCTTTATTGATTTAGTGAGGGTTTTTAACTGTAATATTCGTGTTCGTATTCGTCGTATTCACCGGGGTCAACCATTATCACCCCTTCGCCGCTGCACTTGGGGCATGTTTCGCGTGTGGGGAATGAGTTTTCGGGAAGCTCGCCGTATTCTTCTTCGGTTATCATCTCGCCGTCGGCGGTGCGGTAGAAGTATCTGTCGCCGCAGCAGTGGGGGCATTCGGCAAAACAGGGTTCGTAATCGTCGCTGCATACGGGGCAGCGGTGGCTCATGCCCGAGCCGGTGCATTCGCTACACATGACGGTCGGTTTTTACGGTTTTGCCTCTCAATGATTTCCGGTCTTCGGGATAGAGCAGGCTGGCAGCCTCGTACTTCTTTACAAAGCGTAACTCGGCACAGCTGTGCCCTTTGGTCAGTTCTGCGAAAAACTCATACGTTGCCTTGTTCATGGCATGCATGAAGCGATTGTGCCTCTTTCCGGTTATGGTTACTGTGATGGTCGGGACAGATTTTGTCCTCGTGGTAGGTTTTAAAACGCTGTTTCGGGCGTTAGCCGTTGCGGAACCGGTACTGTTATTCCCGGTCTGGCAAGTTTTCGGGTTCTGTCGCATAGGTCGAAAAATTTGCTGTGTACATATATAAAAGGCGAGGCCTTTCCTTTTTCTTGCGACAGAACCACATCGATTGTTGCCAAAAGATGTACCGGAAATTAGCCCCGCTTTATCTGCGGTTTTATATGTAAGATCACTGGATTGACAATCAATCTTGTGATTCTGTCGCACCGCAAATATACTTTTAATTTTTAAAATGCAAAGTATTTTCTGAAAAAAAATACAAAGCCCTACAAAAAACAGACTGTCAAATCGTTTAAGTTTCCTGAGGAAAACACTTGCAGGGCTTTGTGTGTTTAGTATATTTGTCATGTCAAATCGTTTAATATTTTATTCTATGGATATTAATCCATTGTTGAACCTTTTTAATAAAGTGGAAAAATCGATGTTAAAATCTTATTTATTATCATTTCCAATTTATTACTTTGTATTATTCTTTTTTTTCACATCTTTTCAGTCCCTGATTATCATTGACAAAATCATGATAACAGCAGGAACAACAATATCTGTTACAACAATCCTCTTTATGACATTTGCTTATGCTGTTGACGAAACCGATATAGACCCCACTACGTTTGTCATTACCGGAATTTGCGCAGCTACGGTTGTCGCTTCTTTGATGAAGCATTTTTGGGGACGAGGTATTTCTACATGGTTTATTCTTATGGTCCTGTGGTGTGTCGGATGTCTTGTCGGAATACGTCGCCGGACGTCCAAAAAGCAAAAACACACCGATAGCGAACAGCAAAATAGTAAGATAATATAAAATGTCTTG
>JAITVX010000221.1 GCA_031285575.1 Bacteroidales bacterium | reverse complement strand
ATTAAGAAGCGATACAACGGTAAATGATATAGAGATGACCCTTCCCAATTCGTTCGGCGAACGCCTTATACGCGAGCCTGCAAAACTATTTCATGCTTCAGATACTGCGGAAATAGATTTTACCGATTATTTTAAAGGAATTTATATTACAATACCATCAGCTACGGCCAGCGATCCATTCTTAATTGGGCTTGACGTTACTTTCGATTCAGAAACCACCAGAGGCAGACAAAGCTATTTTACTGTATATATGCACGATAGTGCAGACCCAACCAAAACTACATCCCACCTCTTTTACCTTGATCCCAAGACAGAGAATGCCCGCTTTTCAAAAGTCAAACATGAATTTAACGGGAAATACACTGTTAATGCACAGGTGATAGATTCATTATCATATACACAGGGGATTTATGGTGCCTTTACCAGAGTATCTATTCCCGGACTTGAAGCCATAAAAAACGATCCTGCCAATACAAGGCTGTCTGTTAACAAAGCACGATTAATAGCGCCGGCACACCTTGACAACAATTCTTATACATATAAGACCGTTGCCCAAAGACTTTTGGCGCGTTATACGAATGAGGCTGGTAACAAGGTATTGGTTCCCGATTATAATATTGACAATCAATATTATTTCAGCGGAGTTTTCGACACGGTGAAGTATGAATACCGGTTCAATTTGGCAAATTTTGTACAAAATTACTTTGATGACACTCAAAACAAGCTAAAACCGGAATTTGAAATATTTGTTCCTGCCGACGACGCATCAAACGCTATCCTTAAAGCCAACAACAGCAAAACACCGCTCAAATTTGAGTTGACTCTTACAGGTTTTTAATTGGGTGTTTTGAGCAATTTTATCAGAACGGTCTGAAACCAATAACCATTATATCGTCAACCTGCTGGTTGTTGTTCCCCATCCAGTTTGTCAGGTTTTCGTCCAGCACTGCTTTCTGATCGTTATTGTCAAATGTGTGGATATTGAGCAGCAGGTATCTGAACCGGCGGTACATGAACTTTTTATTGTCTTTTCCGCCAAACTGGTCGGCGTATCCGTCGGAAAACATGTATAATATGTCGTTGTCCTTAATGCTTATTTCATGATCGGTATATGGAATTCTGTCGGGGTTCATTCCAATCATAATCTTGTCGCTTTTAATCTGTGTAAGGCTGTTGTCGCTTATAATATACAGCGGAAAAAAGGCTCCTGAATAAACAACCCTTCTGTCAGTTTTATTTATTGCACACAGCCCTATATCCATTCCATCCATAATTACCGAGCCGGTATTTTTAGTGCGGCTGAAGGTTTTTTCGACAGTTTCATTAAGATATGCCAGTATCTTCGAGGGGGTTGTAATGCGGTATTCAGTTATGGCTTTCTCAATAATTTCAATACCTATCATCGACATCAGCGCCCCCGACACGCCATGCCCCGTGCAGTCGGCAGCAACAACAAATATCCACTGCTCCCGTTCGCCTATCCAGTAAAAATCGCCGCTTACAATAGATTGTGGTTTGAAAAAAACAAACGAGGAAGGAAAGTAATTGCGGAAATATTCCTCCGAAGGCAGCCGTGCTTCCTGTATGCGCTGTGCATAAACAAGGCTGTCGGTCAGGTCTTTTTCCCTTTGCTTGAGTATTACATTCTGTCGCCTAACCATGTCGATAACATGGTTTTTTTCTTTGAGCAGTCGGCACACTGTATTATATTTTTTTACAAGAGCCCAGACAAGAACGATAAACAGTATCGCCGCAGACAGGTAAACAAATATGGTGTGCCTCGATAAATCGAGAGCATAAACAATGGAACTGCCTGCTGCAGAAATATTCAATTTAAGGAAACCGAAGCCGATAAACATAAAACGTATATCTTTGTTTCAACTGTGTAAATATATGCCAATAATTCGATATACAGCATGTTTTTTCTGAAAACAGAATAATTTAAGTTTATACCTATCACTGTCACGGCATGTATATATTGACAAACAGACCGAAAACAACTGCCTTCTGAAATTGTCTATTGCCGTGCATGGAATGAATATGCGCTACGGATTTCAGTACAGGAAAATGCGTTTGTTGGAGACAAATTCAATGATAAGGCTTCTATATTAACCGTAAAGCAAAACTGGTAGGTTTCAGTTTCATGTTTTCCATATCCATACCGTCAATTAAAACCAGGCCTGGTTTTTTGCCGGGCTCAATTGTTCCGAACAGGTTTTCTTCGCCCAGAGCTGTTGCTCCATTAATGGTAGCCCATTTAACAAGTTCTTCAAAGGCAATGGCAGGAAAATGGCACTGCAGTATTTTAAGTTCTTCCATAATGCTCAGTTTATGGTTTGAAGCAAGGCTGTCGGTGCCGATTATAATGTTGCAGGTTTCTTCTGTCAGCATGTAAACCGGCGGCAGGTGTTGTTCAATATACATGTTCGATGCAGGACAAAGGCACATGTAGAGGTTGGGCCTCTGTACCTGTTTTAAAATATGCCTCGATATAAATGTGTTGTGTACTAAAATGAGGTTGCCCGACGCTGTTATTTCGTTCAAAACGGTGTCGGTATGGTTTTTTACAAGTTCCGGTGCAAGGGGCATTATTCCGACGGAATTATAGGTTGAAGCTATCGCTCCGGAGTTAGTGACAAGGAGTTCTGTTTCATCCCGTGCTTCCATAAAGTGAATGGATGTAGCACAGTTGGCACTGCCGAGTTCTTTCAGCAGCCTGAACAGTGGCAGTGAGGTTGAATAAACGGCATGAGGCACAAAATTATACGGAATACCGAGGCGTGCGGAGGTTTCTGCAACTCTAATTACTCTGTCTATCCTGTTTTGTGCATTGCCGACATCGAGCCCGAAGGTTTCTATGAGGTTAATATATTTTACCTGACTGTTTTGTTTTATGGCGAATGTGGCATCGCTGTTGCAGACATCGGCGCATAGCGATATTCCTTCGCGAAACATTGAGACATCGGCTTCTGCGGCTTTTTTTATATCATCTGGCGATTCCTTGTGTTTCATTACCTGCCCTATGAAGTGTCCAAGCCCTTTGCCTGCATCTGTTTTTCCCTTCAGGTGCGACAGTTCGAGGTGGCAATGGCAGTTGACAAATCCGGGAACAATAACACCGTTGTAAAATTCAATCGAACTTTTTTCCGTCGGCAGACCGTTTGTGTCTTCAACGCCGGTTACTGTGCCGTCGCCGTCAATGGTTACTACTCCGCGTTTGAGTGGGCGGCCTGTGTTTGTAAAGATATACTGTGCCGAAAATTTTCTCATAACTTCAGGCCTAATAGTCATTAATTGGGCGACAGCCTCCTGAGTTCTATGTTTTCTATGCTTGCATGCCGCTGCTGTGCAGTAACGTTGTTGGCAGCATCGTAAAACGAGCCTTTGAGAAGCATTTCCCTGTAGCGATTAACAGATATCTTTATTTCGTATTCGTGCGGGGCGCCATCTTTAATATATTGTGGCGTTTCGAAAGATGTTTTTTTGCCTGTCAGTGCGCTGTCGGCGCCAATTGCAAATATTGTTGCTTTGGCGTTTACCGACTTGTCGTCGGGAAAAAGAGTGGCGGTAAACTTCATTATATATGAATCGACACCTGAAATCGGAATTTCAAAGTCGGGGGCTTCTGTTGCAGGTACAGGGTAATGATAGTTTCTTTCTCCGTACCAGGCATTGGCTTTTCTCTCGTCTTCAATTTTAATCTGTTTATCGAGTATGGATTCCATTTCACTCAGTTTAGCCAGTGTTTTTTCGTAAATGGCAACCAGTTTCTTCGGGTTTTTCAGAAAGTAATAGTGCAGGGTTTTGTCTACATCTTCTTTTGTATAGCCGTATTTTTTGGCTATGTAGCGGTATGTTGTTACAGTGTCGATTCTCGTAACAATATCGCGTATTACCGGGCTTGTAAGCAGGCCATCGGCGAGTTGCATTTCGGCAATGATTGGCTCAAGGTCTTTTTCGGGGATAAGCCCCCTGCGGCCAGGATTGTCGATAGCGCCTGTGCATGAAGCCAGGAACATTATTATTGATATGGCGACGTATCTGTAAAAAAACATGTTTTCAATCTTTTCCGGCGGCAAATATAGCGTTCTTAACGTCATTTCCGTACAAAGGTACGAATTTAAAGAAAAACAGTAGTATTCTATGCTAAAATCGACAGACTTCTTCGGAAATTAAGCAAACATGTTATTTAATGTTCTTTGCGAGAACCTATCCCAAACATGTGGCATCATGCGATCATGACAGATCGTTTAAAAATTAGAGGCTTACGCAAATCTGTCATTAGTAGGAACGAAGCAATCCATGTTACGTCATGTCTGGATTGCTTTGTCCTGTCACGCTACGCTCGCAGTCTTTTGATTTTTTCTATCATTTCGGGCATATCATCATAAATCTGCCCACACAACAAACGACCTGCCTCTTTTTTGTTTCGTCCATAGAGCGAGATTTTGTTCCACTTTCGCCACCTACAATTACCCAATATATATTTGTCAGGTTCAAATTTGGCAATTCTCGCAGGTATGCTCAATACGAATGGAACGTTAAACCGGAAGGATAAAACTTTATACACATTGCACAAAAAGATATAGATGTGTTTGCCGTGATATTTATCATATTACAGTTGTTTATATAGATTATTTTTTTACCTTTGTAAAATTAAAATAAACTATCAACTATGATTACAGATATCTTTTCCAGGCCAGAAGTTTTCTGGTTCGCTCTCGGCTTGCTCTTTTTCCTGTTTGAGCTTGTTACGCCTGGTTTTTTTATCTTCTTCTTTGGTTTTGGCGCTTGTATAACCGCTGTTGCATGCCTTATAGGCGAGCCCGGAATTAACCTGCAGATAATAATATTTGCGGTTATATCGGTACTTTCGCTGCTGGGTCTGAGAAAAATGATGCGCAGGAAATTCTTTTTTACTGAAGATGAAAAATCGAGAAGCATAGAAGATGAATTTACAGGCAGGGAAGCTGTTGCTGTAACCGATTTTGACGGTAACAACAGGGGAAAGGTTGAATTTAAAGGAACACAGTGGAAGGCAGAAGCCGACATACCGGTAAAAACAGGCCAGATTGTTGAGATAACATATAAGGAAGGTTTTATACTTAAAGTTAAATTTAAAAAATGATTGAGATGGACAGTTCTACATTAATTTTGCTGGGAATAATCTTTTTCGGGTTTATATTCATATCCTCCATGATTAAGATTGTCCCCCAAAGGACAGCTATAATTGTTGAAAGGCTTGGAAAGTACAGGGCAACATTTACCGCCGGCTTCCAGATACTTATTCCATTTTTCGACAAAGTAAGGTACAAGCACACACTGAAGGAACAGGCCATTGATGTTGCGCCGCAGGTCTGCATTACCCGCGATAATATTGCAGTGGAAGTTGACGGCATACTGTATCTGCAGGTACTCGATCCTCAGAAGGCGTCGTACGGTATTGACAACTACCGGTTTGCTTCCATACAGATTGCGCAGACAACCATGAGGAGCGTAATAGGGAAACTTGAACTTGACCGTACGTTTGAAGAACGCGAATCGATTAACGCAACGATTGTTGATGCGGTTGACAAGGCAAGCGACCCGTGGGGGGTGAAAGTAACACGCTATGAAGTTAAAAACATATCTCCGCCACAGAGTATCCGCGACGCCATGGAAAAACAGATGAGGGCAGAAAGGGAGAAACGAGCTATAATAGCCGAATCGGAAGGAGCCAAGCAGGCCAAAATTAACGTAGCCGAAGGTGACAAGCAGGAATTTATACTTAAATCGGAAGGCGAAAAACAAAGACGTATTAACGAAGCAGCCGGACGCGCTTCGGAAATAGAGCAAGTAGCCGTAGCAACCGCAAACGGACTTCAGGCAATCTCGAAGGCAATCTCGGAAGAAAATGGACTCAATGCCGTTAACCTGCGTATTGCCGAACAGTACCTGACAGCATTCGGTAACCTTGCCAAAACAAACAATACAATGATTTTACCGTCTAACCTGTCCGATATTGCAGGTATTGTTGCAACGGCAACATCCGTATTCAATGAAACAAAGGATAAAAAAAGATAAACATCAATACGTTTTGCATGTATATTATGGAGGCTGCTCAAATTTTTTGGACAGCCTCTTTTTTATCCAGGCAACTCATCAATTAACAGACAGGTAAAAACATTAACTTTTCATTAACCATACAGGTGCAATATTTTTAATTATTTTACGTCTTTACAACAAAAGCATTCTTAATAAACGCCGTCCGGCGAATTCTACAATCAGATTTAGGTAAATCGCAGACGCCTCCCAGGCGTCTTTTTATTTATTACCCTTATAAACAAGGAATCTTTTGGGTTCACCAGTAAAACCCTGAGTATTTTCATGCAAAAATTTTAGTGAATCTGTACAGGAAGAATTTAGGGATTGGTAAATAAATAGAGGTATGCATGTATTAATAGCATTGTTTACAATGTATTAAAAGCATTATTTCTATGTGAATTTACCTATACCTTTTCACAATAAAATTCATTAAAAAAATCCCTTTCCAATTGCATGTTAATAATACTGAAAAAACTATCTTGCCCCCAGTAAATATAAACAGCGTTCCAACAAATATTGAAAAGGCATTTCGGGCGGAAATAGTGTTTAAACAGCCAATAATTAAGAAAAATGATAATTTATAATGGCCGGCATGAGACATATCATGGAACATGGAAAATAAAATACGAAGGCGCAGGGTCGAAAAACCATCTTGCTTTCAGATGGTATAATACGGAACAGGAAGTTGCGGGTAAAAAGATGAAAGATCATCTGCGCTTTGCTGTTGCCTGCGGGCATTCATTTTGCGGCGACGGCTCCGCCCCCTTTGGCAGCGCAACGCACATGTATCCGTGGAACAGTGAAAAGGGCGACGACAAAATAAAACGCCGCCTCGACGCTGCATTTGAATTTATTACTAAAATTTAATTTTGAACAGATGCCGGAATTCATATACGAAAAACCCTTTCAGCCTGGCGCCGATACAACAGAATACAGGCTGGTAACAAAAGACTATGTTTCGACAGTAAACTTCGACGGCAGAACAATAGTTAAAATTGCCCCTGAAGGGCTTGCGCTTCTTGCAGAGGAAGCCATTTCGGATGTGTCGTTTTACCTCAGAGCGTCGCACCTCGAAAAGCTGGCGCTAATACTTAATGACCCGGAAGCTTCTGCCAACGACCGTTTTGTAGCCCGTCTGATGCTTAAAAACTCGGCAGTTTCGGCAAAAGGAGAGCTCCCGTGGTGCCAGGATACGGGAACCGCAATTGTGAAGGCAGAAAAAGGAGAACAGGTGTGGACTGGCGTTGATGACAGAAAATTTCTGTCGAAAGGAATCTTCGAGGCCTTTAAAACCAGAAACCTGAGATACTCGCAAATTGCACCACTTACAATGTTCGACGAAAAAAATACCGGAACAAACCTTCCTGCCCATATCGACATATCGTCAACGGAAGGCGACGCATACGAGTTCCTTTTCATGGCCAAGGGAGGCGGTTCGGCAAACAAGACTTTCTTGTATCAGGAAACAAAATCGCTTCTGAATGAAGAGTCGCTGATACGTTTCATAAGCGAAAAAATCAGAATACTTGGCTCGTCGGCCTGCCCTCCGTATCATCTGGCGCTAGCAGTAGGCGGCGCTTCGGCCGAGAGTTGCCTCTCTGCGGTAAAACTTGCATCAGCAGGATGTCTCGACAGCCTTCACGTAACAGGAAGTGAAGGAGGAAGGGCTTTCCGCGATACGGAATGGGAAAAAAGAATAGAAAAAATATGCCGTGAATACGGTGTCGGAGCGCAGTTTGGCGGGAAGTATTTCGTTCACGATGTCCGTGTTATACGTTTGCCACGCCATGCAGCATCCTGTCCAGTAGGGCTTGGCGTAAGCTGCAGCGCCGACAGGAATATCAGAGCAAAAATTACGCGGGACGGTATTTTTCTTGAAAAACTTGAAAAGAATCCTGAACGTTTTCTTCCTGCAACACCGCCGGAACTTGAAGAACCGGTACAGATTAACCTTAACCGTCCGGTAAGAGAAATCCTGAACGAACTTACACGGTACCCTGTTAAAACACGTTTAAGCCTGACCGGCACGCTGATTGTTGCTCGCGACGCCGCTCATGCCGGAATTAAAAAAATGCTTGACGAAGGGAATCCGCTGCCGGAATATTTTAAAAACCACCCGGTTTATTATGCAGGTCCGGCAAAAACACCGGCAGGCATGGTATCGGGCAGTTTTGGCCCCACTACCGCAGGCCGCATGGACGACTATGTTGAGCTGTTTCAGTCGGCAGGAGGGTCGCTGATAATGCTGGCAAAAGGAAACAGAAGCCGCAAGGTTACAGATTCATGTAAAAAACATGGCGGCTTTTATCTCGGCTCAATAGGAGGCCCAGCAGCCATACTGGCGGAAGAAAACATTAAATCGCTCGATATAATCGCTTTTGAAGAACTTGGCATGGAAGCAGTCAGGAAAATAGACGTTGTAAACATGCCTGCATTTATAATTACCGACGACAAGGGAAATGATTTTTTCGATTTATATAACAAGTAAAATTTCAGTAGTAAACGAAAATATTAACACAAATTAATTATTCCACACCAATTAAATTAGAAAATATTGGTTTACTTTACAGCCGTTTTCCTGAAACTTAATGATGAAAAATATTAAAGGCATAAACAGTATGAAATATATCATGAAACGGCAGGCCCGTGTCGCCGTAAAAGTGATTTTGGCTGTTGCCTTTATTGTATTGTCAGAAAATGCCGCGGCGCAACAGTCTGCACCCGAACCCGAAGCCGTGCATGGAGTGGCAGCGCCTGCCATAACGCAGCGGGTGGCGCTGAAAACCGCAGAACAGCCTGCACCACTCGACGGATACCCCGTCGCCTACCGACTTGACGAAACACCACATTTTGCCATCAAAACAAACCTGCTTTACAGTATGGCCACAACAATGAATTTGGCTGTCGAACTGAGGCTGTGGCGAAAAGCAACCATCGACCTGTCGTTCAGCCTGAATCCGTGGACTTACAACAAGGAAGAAAACTCCAAATTCAAATTCTTCCTCTCTCAGCCCGAATTCAGATTATGGCCTTTAGAAGCATTCAACGGTCACTTTTTTGGTCTGCACGGGCACTACGCATACTATAATGTAGGAAGTCTGCCCGGCTCTGCCTTTACCGAAACAATGAACACCTACCGCTTTGAAGGAAGCCTTGCAGGTGCGGGGCTGTCGTACGGATATCACTGGATGGTTACGCCGCGGCTTAGCCTTGAAGCTGAAGCGGGAGCCGGATTCATGCAACTGCAGTATGGCAAATACCCCTGCCAGACATGCGCCAGGCTGCTGACAGACGAAACAAAAAACTACTGGGGGCTTACACGTGCCGGATTAAACCTTATATATCTCTTTTAACCGGACACACGATGAAACGCCCCAATAAAATACTGCTTACAATACTGTGCACCACGCTGGCAACACTTTCCGCAACGGCGCAGAATCGCACAACGGTAACCGGCAGCAGATACGCCCTCAGAGGCGACTCGGTATATGTTGACCTTCTCATAGGGCTCTATAACACCGAAGTGCCAAAACGTTCATTCATACTGCTTACCCCATCTATTCAGAAAGGTAGCAGCGTGTCGATGGATTTGCCGGCCATAATGATAAACGGCAAAAACAGGCACCGTGCCTATCAGCGCCTGCTGGAACTTCGCCGCGGGCCTGTTGGCGTAGGGCTGGCCATCAATGCCGGCAACAAAGACGCGCCGCGCATACATCGCTACTCCGCAGCCATTCCATACGAACCATGGATGAAAGAAGCCGCACTTGCCATACGCGAAGGTGAGTGGCCGCTTGTAGAGATGAGTTATGAAACGGTTGCAGACAGTATGCAGGATCTTACCCCGCCTTCCGAACAGCCATACAGGGATGTGCAGCTCAACTTCATGATTTCGTTTAAGGAGCCTGCCCCCGAACCGGTAAAAACACGCAGCGAAACAGGGAAGGCATACCTCGACTTTGCGGCAGGCAGCACGGTATTGAATCCATACCTTAACAATAACGCCGCTGAACTGGTGAAAATCGGCGCAGCAATACAGAACATAAAAAACAATCCAGCCATTACCATTACAGCCATCACTTTCGACGGCTATGCCTCTCCCGACGGGGCAGCCTCGGTAAACCGCGAGCTGTCGGGCATGCGCGCCATGGCCCTGAAAGAATATATCCGCACAGTATGCTCGCTCGAAAACAGGCTGTTCCGCGTATCAGGGAAAGGCGAAGACTGGACTGCGTTTGCAGAGCTGATGTCGGCCTCATACGCAGCCTACCGCGAGCAGGCACTCGATATTATAAGCAGCACCGACAGCCCCGATGTGCGCGAAAGAAGGCTGGCGGCCTTGCCGGGTGGGGCTTACAGAGACATGTCGGCCAGTATGTTCCCCAGGTTGCGCCGCACCGACTACGGGCTGCAATATACCGTTGCGCCGTTCACCGTGGAAGACGGCAAAAGGATGCTTGAAACCAGTCCGTCGTGGCTTAGCCTTAGCGAAATGTACGCAATAGCACAGACATACCAGGCAGGCAGCGCCGAGTTTCAGCGCATGTTCAATATTGCAGTTGAAACGTTTCCCGACAGCGATGTGGCATGTTTCAACGCTGCCGCAAACGCCCTCGCTACCGGCAATACCGCCGCCGCACAGATGTATCTGGATAAGGTAACAAACCGCGACGCGGCCTGCGAAAACAATATGGGAGTGCTGGCCGCCATGCAGGGCGACTATGACGCCGCTGCCGCACATTTTGCCAGGGCTGCCGAAGGCGCCAATGCCGAAGCCGCAAGGAATATTGCCGAAACAAACAAACTGAAACAAGAATAATTAATTGCAGAATACAATAATGACTAACTTAAAACATCGGAAAATGAAAACAAACCTATTTTTAATCACGCTGCTTGCAGCCGCTGCGCTGCTTGCTTCCTGTAAAAAAGATAACGGAACAGCCGCTGCCGTTGCGGAAGAAGGCGAGGCCACCTCGATGACCGTATCGGTCAGTTTTCCGCAGGGGCTTGTAACACGCGCCACTAACGACCCTAATGCTACTGATGCAGAAACGCTGGTTAACACGGTTGATGTGTTCATTTACTTCACTACCGGAGCCCTGCAATCGCACAAACGGTTAACTACCTTTAGTTCGTCAATGCCCGACCTGTATGAATCGACTGAAAAAATTGCGACCACCACCGGCCCCAAAACAGTATTTGCAGGCGTAAACCTGCCGGCAGCTGTTGCCACCGCCCTGGCAAACCAGACAATGAACGCCCTCAGCACTGCTGCGCAGACAATGAACCGCACAGATTTGGTAGGTGCCGGCAGCTTGGCAATGTTCAGCATACTGCCAGTAAACAGCACGTTTGTGCTCGACGAAAGCGCTGCCGCCAACAATTTGGAACTGGAGTGCCGCCGGCTTGTTGCAAAGGTAACTGTTGAAACTGCGGCAGGCATGACACAGGGCGGTATTCCCGGAACATTAGGCCAGCTCGAGTTTGCAGTAAACAACTTCAACACAAAGATATTCATGATGCAGGGCGCAGCTGCAGAACACAAAGACCCCAACTGGGCAACCTACACGGCCGCCGACTTCAACGACGTTAACAGCAACGCCGACTATGCTGAGGTGTTGAGCCGCGCTGACAACCCCTCCCCTGCTATTGGCGATTATTCGGCACGCTATGCAGCCGAAAATACCTCGGAAGGCAAAAGCCGTAAAGAGATTACCCGCGTTACGGTACGCGCCACATTCATACCCAATGAAATAACTACGGGAACCACCGGCAACTTTACCACAGGCACTCACAGTGTTACCGTTCCGCAGGATTTCTGGGCAGTTACCCCTCCGGCATCAGATGCCGCCTTCTTCTTTGACGAGAGTACGGCAAACGCCTTTCAGGCAGAAAAAGGTGGAAGCATGGTTGAATACACAGGCGGATACTGCTACTGGGATATATTCCTTGGCAAGGACCCGGCCAACGCTGCAAACAAGTGGGACGTGCTGCGCAACGACTATTACAAGTGCAACATAACAAACATCGTTGCTCCGGGACGCAACAGCGCCGACATACCCGTTGCCGACGCCGACAATACACCCGATGTGGCTACGGCCATCGACGCCGAAATTCAGGTGCAGTTCTGGAACAGTGCACTAACTTCCAACTACGAACTTGAATAAATAAAGCGCACAAAAGGCCTGGGCAACACGGATGATTAAAAAGATATTACATATTTTGTATCGCATGGCAGCGGCATTTACTTTGATGCTGCTGCTGGCCTCGTGCCTGAAGGAAGACCTGGCCGACTGCCCCGAGCAGATACGCATCTACTTCGCACCCGAAACCCGTGCAGGCGACGAAAGCAACACCGCCGGCATCGACCGCCTTCACCTGTACGTATTCTGCGAGCAGGGATATTTTCAGGCCGAATACCGCGACGACAACATAACCGCCTTTGGCAGCGATTACTACATCGACTGCTCCAACCTGCTGCCCGGCAAATACCGTTTTGTTGCATGGGGCGGCAAAGACGACGGCAGCTACTCGGTAACACCAGCGCCGTTTGTAAAAGGCGAAACCACCTTCGACGAGGCCGTGCTGACGCTGCGGCGCACAGGCAACACCGCCGCCGCCGTGCAGCGCCACCTGTTTCATGCCGGCCTTACGGCTACCGTTACATACGACCGTACGCAGCGCTTCGACATGCCGCTGACGCAACTGTCGAACACCGTAAGCATACGCACCGCAGGACTGCCCGCCGGCGACAACAGCTATACATTAAGAATTACCGACAGCAACGGCTCGTATAAATTCGACCGTTCGCCCGCCTCCGGCGATGCATTCACATACGCCGCGCCATGCACCAGAGACGCTGCAAGCCAGCTCAGCGCTTCGCTCAATGTGCTGCAGCTATCGGCAGACCGCCCGGTTCCGCGCCTCGAAATATACAACGAAACGGCAGGCTCGCTGCTCTATCCGGCCGGCAATCAGACCGGCAACCTTGTTGAACTTATACAGGGCGCATATCCGCAGAACGACTTCAACACCGTGCACACCTACGATATTGTAATAACCTTCACCCCTGCCGTTACAGTATCCGTAAATGGATGGGTAGTGTACAGTCAGGACAGTGAACTGCTCTGACTTTTGCCGCCGGCACAAACCAGCCCCAATTAACCCTGTGGGGCATACCCCAAACTCTGCGGGGGCGCTTAATAAATAGACCTCTTCGGGAAATATGTAGTATGTTATTTCAAACGCAGTATTCAGCATCGTCATTGCGAGAGTTAACCCCAAAGTTTTGGGGCATAATGCGGGTATGACATATTTGCTTAAAATCAATAATTTACGCAATTATGTCATTGGTAACACAATGACGAAGAGTGTATTGAAGTTCTGTTTTCCGAAGAAGGCGAATAAACAACACATGGAACAACGGCCAACAGCACCCTGCCCGGCACAACAAAAAATAATTCCCCCACAGATAAACATTATATATTTTTTTTGATATTTTTGTAGCCCCATGGTAAATTATTCTGAATAAGATGTATTACTTGAAACACATATACAAACAACTGGCGTCGGCGCTTCTGATGCTGCTTGTTATTTCCCTTACGGCCAAAGCGCAGCCGGTTTCTGAAATGAAAAAGATTTTTGCGCAGGCCGAGTCGTATTATCTGTATGAAGAATATGAGCAGGCCTGCCGGCTCTATCTCCTTATCGAAACGCCCGACAACATGAATATCAAGCATAAGATAGGCGTATGCTACCTTAACATGCCCGGCGAAAAGGAAAAAGCCATTCCCCGTCTTGAAGAAGCCGTTAAAACGGCAAGCAACAACTCCAAAACAACATCCTTCAAAGAAAAGCGTGCACCACTCGACGCCTTTTTCTTCCTTGCCAGAGCCTATATGATAAATGACGACCTCGAAAAAGGCATGAATACCCTTTCGGCCTTCAAAAACATTGTTGCATCGAACGGCTCAAAAGGAGCAATGTCGAATCCTGAATTTATAGAACAGCAAATTAAGGCCTGTAACACCGCAATAAAGCTCAAACAAACCCCCGTGGCGTTTACCCGTAACCCGCTTGCGCTCTTTGGCAATGGCGACATGAATGAAAACCCGGCCGTAAGCTTCGACGGCAACACAATTGTATATACCGAAAAAAGAGGCGCCACCACGGCAATACTCTACTCTAAAAAAGAAGGCGGCGCATGGCGGCCGCCAGTGGAAATAACCGCCGAACTCAGCGCAGGCAACGACGCATCCTCGTGCTCGCTGAACAGCGACGGCACCGAACTGTTCCTCTACAAAACCGACACCTACGACGGAGCCATCTACTCGTCAACCCTTGCAGACGGAGTATGGTCACCGGTAAAAAAACTGAACAAAAACATAAACACAAAATTCTACGAATCGCATGCAGCAATATCGCCCGACGGCACAAAACTTTACTTCACAAGCAACCGTGAAGGCGGATACGGAAACCTCGACATATACGTTTCGGAAAGAGATGCATCGGGCGACTGGGGGCCTGCCATAAACCTTGGGGCAACCATCAACACCCCCTATAACGAAGACACGCCGTTTATTACCGGCAACGGAAACATGCTCTACTTTTCGTCCGAAGGCCATGCCTCAATGGGCGGATACGACATATTCAGAAGCAGTCTTCAGGCATCGGCATGGCAAACACCCGAAAACATAGGATACCCCATAAACACAACCGACGACGACAGGTTCTATCAGCCTGCCGACAACGGCACCGCCGCCTACTATTCGATGACGGCAGATGCAAAACACAAAATCATGTTCCTGCAGATGGGACAGGCCGGCGCCGCGCCAATGCTTGAGATAAACGGTGTTTACAGCCTTAGCGACACGGTTGTGCTTTTCGATAAAAACTACTTTATAAGCCTTGTAAACAGGGAAACAGGCGACACGGTTGACGTAGGCTACCCGAACAAATACACCGGGCAGTACAAATTCTCCGTGCCCGCCGGCAAGTATGCCATTACCTATACAAGCGCATACTATTTCAGTCACACTGTTGATACGGCAATTACGGCCGACAGGCCTGTAATTACCATCGACGCAAGGCTCAACCCCGACCCGTCGAGGCCAATGCCGCTACTGGCCGATGCCGCCGCCATAATATCCGATAATTCAACAATCAACCTTCAGGAAATTCCCGAGGCAGCATCAACAGACGAAACCCTTGTGGTTGTCAACGTAAACGTAAGAGACGTTGGCGAAGGGAACGACGACAATGTGCTGTATTATGCAGTTCAGATAATAGCCCTCCTCACCCCGGTTGACGCAAGCTATTTCCAGCACATCGACGATGTAAAGATTATCTATAACCGTAGCGACCGTTTCTACCGGTATATTACCGGGCAGTTCTCCGACAGAGACAGCGCATACGCATGGAGGCTTGAGTTGATAAAAAGAGGATATCCCGAAGAAATATTTGTAAAGAAAGTAACAAGATAATAACGCCATGCTTTACAGGGATATAAAGCTAAGGGCGCTTGAACCGGAAGACCTGGAACTGCGATACAGGTGGGAAAACGATCCGTCATACTGGAAAGGAAACGATACAATAATGCCGGTTTCAAGATACACGCTGAAAAGATACATTGAAGAATCGCACAATAAAAGCATCTACGAAACAAAACAGGTAAGATTAATGATTGACTACACTCCCGACAATGTTTCTGTAGGCGCGCTTGACATATTCGACTTCGACCCCTACCACCTCCGGGCCGAAATAGGCATCCTTATAGCCGACAAAAAATACAGACGCAGAGGCATTGCCTCCATGTCGCTCGAGTGTATTATAAATTACTGTTTCAAAACCCTTCACCTGCATCAGCTTTACTGCAACATCCGGTCCGACAACAGTAGAAGCATCAACCTGTTCTGCAAGCTGGGATTTGTACATACCGGCGTCAAAAAGGAATGGGCCAAAACACCTTCAGGTTATACCGACGAATACACCTTTCAGTTAATCAACAGAGATTAGGCAACCAAACCGTCGTTATTTACGCGCCGCCAAACATTTCCGGCATTATTTCAGATTTCCTGCAGCTTACCGGAAAGAAGGGTATTCCTTAATTCATTTATGCTGATATTATATCTGTATTGCCCGGAAACGGCCACAGTAACCGTTCCGTTTTCTTCCGACACCGCTATTACAATAGCGTCGCTGTGCTCCGACATTCCTATTGCAGCGCGGTGGCGCATACCGAAACCTGAAGGGATCGATGGCTGGTCGGTTGCAGGTAACGGACAGCGAGCGGCAATAATCGTGTCGCCTTCAATAAGCGTTGCTCCGTCGTGAAGCGGCGTATTTTTAAAAAATATAGTTTCAAGCAAACCTGCGCTGACACGGGCATTAAGAATCTCACCTCCTTCGGAAAAAATATCGAGGCTGCCCTTGCTGCCAACTGCAATCAGCGCCCCTGTTTTTTTAGCAGCCATCGATTCGCACGCCCTCACAATCTTTTCGGCAACCCTCAGCGCCTTGGGGTCATCCTTTTTAGATGAAAAAAACTTTCTTAATGGGAACCTGCTCGTTGTAATATACCGGTTGCCAAGCGCAAGAAGAAATCTGCGTACTTCCTGCTGAAATACAATTATAATAGCTATGGCGCCAACTCCGATAACCTGCCCCAGAAGTGCAGTTATCAGTTCCATTTTAAGCGTTTTTGCCACAAGCCAGCTGACGTATATAAGGAAGACGCCCAGAAAAATACTGAACGCAGCCGTGCCGCGTATAAGCCTGTAAAGCTGAAACAGTATCAGGGCTACAAGAGTTATATCAATAATATCCGTAATAGTTATCTGAAATGGCATACCTTTTATTATATAGTCATAAGTTTTTAATTCTGCACACAAGCTTCACCGCCTGAATGGCTTCCTTTACATCGTGAACCCTTACGATATCCGCTCCTTTCATTAATGCTGCGGTATTCAGGGCTATTGTTCCTGCAAGAGCATCTTCGGGGGTAATGCCAAGCGTTTTCCAAATCATCGTTTTGCGCGACAGACCAACCAGCAGCGGCAAACCGGCAATAGCAAAGTCTTCAAGTCTGTGCAATATATCGAAATTATGTTCTGTGGTTTTGCCAAAACCAAATCCGGGATCAATAATTATGTCACTGACACCGGCTGAGCGCAGCTTGAATATCCGTTCGCCAAAATATTTCAGTATATCGGAAACCACGTCGTTATACTGTGGGGCATCCTGCATAGTTCCCGGACGCCCCTGCATGTGCATCATGATATACGGTACCTTGGTTTTAGATATTACTTTAAACATTTCTGGGTCGGCATCGCCTCCAGAAATATCGTTAACTATATGAACACCATACTCAACAACTGCTTTTTCTGCTATGGCGGCGCGGTAAGTGTCAACCGATATTACTGTTTCCGGGAACTCATTCCTTATTAACTTTATGGCCGGCAAAACTCTTTTTTCTTCTTCTTCAGCCGGCAGTTCAGGCGCTCCCGGACGCGACGAATAGCCACCTATATCAATAATATCAGCGCCATCTGCAATCATACGTCCTACTGCCGCAACTGTTGCTTCGGCGCCGCTGATGCGGCTTCCGCTGTAAAAAGAATCGGGGGTTATGTTTATTATCCCCATAACTTTCGGGATATTCAGGTCTATCAGCCTGCCACCTGCATTAATGTATCTTGGCTTGTTCAAATCTGCTTTATTTGGGCAGACTAAGATAGTGTATTTAGCTATAATTATCCATGATAAACGCACAAAAATATGCCTTTGTATGATGACAGTAATATTTTTTTGAAAAATTCTTCTCAATATTACTGAAAGTTGTTTCAATATGTTTTCTGCCGTTTCAGATAAGGAATTAGTTACCATATTTTTCTAAATAAACTGGCGTGATTTTTGCTGCGAAGCTCGTGTTTCAAACCCCAAATATCAATTTTAATGAAAAGGTTGTTTTTATTTCTTTTGTGCGGTATGCTGATGGTAACAGGTTGTGAAAAGACTGAATGGAGCGGAACAGCAGGGGGGCTTACGTGGAACTTATCCAAGGATGGCACACTCGTTATCAGCGGAACGGGCGAAATGCCGGATTATCAAGTTACACCAACCGAATTTCTTCCCCAGTGGTTTAAGTATAGGGATAAGATTTCTAATGTGATCATTGACAATAATGTTAGCAATATCGGTGATTATGCGTTTTTCCGGTGTGAAAACCTGACTTCCGTAACAGCAGGGAATTCAATAAGCGTTATAGGAATAAGGGCTTTTTCCGGTTGCAGCAGCTTAGTATCCATGCCTATTCCCAATTCGGTAGTTACGATTGGTGATGATGCCTTTGCCGGTTGCAAAAGTTTAACATCCGTTATTATACCTAATTCGGTAACTAACATAGGGCGTGCGGCTTTTTACCAATGCGAAAGTTTATCGCTCACTGCTATTGGTAATTCTGTAACCGTGATCGGTGAGGAGGCCTTTTTTGATTGCAACAATTTGCCATCAGTAGTTATTCCTAATTCGGTTACCAGCATAGGAGAATCTGCTTTTTACTTTTGTAAAAGTTTGACATCTGTCGCTATTGGTAATTCTGTAACCACTATCGGTAACGATGCTTTCCGCAATTGCAGCAGTTTGACCGAAATCATCAATTATCAAACAACGCCCATGGTGGTTGGTGAACTAACATTTAGAGGTTTAAATAAGGACGTCTGTACATTATACGTACCTGCCGGTTCGGAAAGAGCCTACAGTACAGCCGTAGAGTGGAAGGATTTTGCAAAAATCATAGCTATTATATAACGTGAGTTCAATCTAAGCAATCAGGGCAAAAAACATGTTGTCGATGAAGTTTTCAAAACAGCGATGCTTGGCATGTTCAGTCTGGCGTTTATTAATGATTGTTTCACAGGTACAATGTTTTGGCTCCATCATTCTACGAATGATGGTTTTCAAAATATACCCTTTCATAGAACTTCGATTACAACGAGAGGTGTATTCATCTATATAAACTTGCAAATGTTCTGCATGATGATGCATTCCTCCAGGCCACTCTTTGAAATTCATGATAACTCCATACAGGTCGGGAAAATTTTTTCCCGACCTGCCCGAAAGAACCTGTTTCAAGTTTTTGAATACTTTCTTTAGAAGACGATAACCTCTTTATTCACACAGCCTAATGGGGTAATCGACGTGAGTAACAGCGATTCTTCCTTGCGTATTTTTTATATCTCAAATTCCTGGCCGCGCTGCGGTATGGCGATATTGCGGAAACCGGCCTGCTTGAGGGCGGCCATGTAGGTTTGCTGGGTTTCGTATTCGCCGTGTACGAGAAACAGTTTGCGAATAGCTTTTTTGTCCTGGCAGTTGAGGTACTGTATCATTTCATTGTAGTCGGCGTGGCCGCTGAAAGAGTCGAGCTGGCATATTTCGGCTTTTACGGGGTAAACAGTGCCATGTATTGAGACTTCGCTGTCGCCGCGCAGTATGCGTGCACCGAGTGTTACGGGCGAGCAGTAGCCTACGCCGAGAACAGTGTTGCGCGGGTTGGATATGTTGTTGGCGAGGTGGTGCTTTACGCGACCGGCTTCCATCATGCCAGAGGCGGATATGATGATGCAGGGATCTTTGCGGTCGTTGAGATTTTTTGAGTCTTGCTGGCGGGTTATGTAGTACAGGTTTTTGAATCCGAATGGGTCGGGGTCTGCCGTCATTACGTTAAGGAAGTCGGGGTTGAAACATTCTGGATGTGCACGGAAAACGGTTGTAGCGTTAACAGCGAGGGGGCTATCAACAAATACATCTACGCGGGGGAGGCGTCCCTGGTTGAAGAAGTTGTTGAGAGTGTAAACAACTTCCTGTGTGCGCCCTACGCTGAATGCGGGTATTATGAGTTTACCGCGCTTGTCAACGCAGGTATGGGTTATGATGTTGAGCAGCTGTTCTTCGGTTGTGGTGCTGTCAGAGTGGAGGCGGTTGCCGTAAGTCGATTCGGCTATTACATAGTCGGCCTGAGGAAAAGGTTCAGGGAGGGCCAGGATACGGTTTTCGGGGCGCCCTATGTCGCCAGTGTAGGTTATGCGTTTGTGTTCGCCATTTTCGGTTATCTGTATGTTAGCGGCTCCGCTGCCCATCATGTGGCCGGTGTGGGTGAATTTTACCTTGAGGCTGTCGTCTATTCTGAATTTCATGTTGGCGGGTATTCCGATAAAGAGGTTCATGCACTGTCGGGCATCGGCTTGTGTGTAGAGCGGTGTTGCAAGCGAAAGACCCTTTTTTGCGCGGCGTTTGTTGAATATCATCGTGTCGTGTTCCTGTATAAAAGCGGAGTCGGTGAGCATTATGGCGCAGAGGTCGCGTGTGGCGCTTGTGCATATTACTGATCCTCGGAATCCCAGGCGATACATGTAGGGTATGAGGCCTGCATGGTCGATATGGGCATGGGTGAGGATGATGTGGTCTATCAGTTCGGGTTCGAGCATGAGTTCGCGGTTCATACTGTCGGTTTCGAGGCCTTTTCCCTGAAACATTCCACAATCGAGCAGGATTCGTTTTCCTGTATTTGTTGTTATCAGGTGTTTGCTCCCGGTTACTTCGCGTGCTGCGCCGATAAATTTTATTTTCATAATATATTTTTTTATTTGCAGTTTTTAATTAATGACAGGCAACTTTACTTTTGAAACCGTTGAATGAAATACGGTTCCATCCTTGCAGGTTGGAGTGTATGAGGATACTATTTTGCGTCATCTTTTATTTCAAAATAATTTAACCATCTTTTTTCAGTAATAAATTGTCCAGTACTTTTATCTCTGTGCAAAAAAATTGCATTGACATTTTTATCTAAAAGTAAGGTATCGGGTAGCCAGTCATTATCATAAGGTTTTTTTGTGAAAATAATCGTATCGTTCTTAATCAAGTATTTTCCTTTAATCTCTTCAGAATATCCAAATGCACCTTCTATTTGATTTTCCACAGAACCATTTTTTCTAAAAATCAATGTATAAATAAACAAGTCATCAATCAGCGATGCTTTCAGTATTTTTTTTGATTTAAAAATTTCTGAATGAAATAAATTCAATGAAATAACAGCCAAAATAACAGTACTGTGTGAAACAATTTTAATTTTATTGTATTTAAAACCAGTTTTACACATAGAAATAACAGTTTGTGTTAAAGAAAAAATATAGATTAAAATAACCGGCAATATTATTAATTTATAAGACAATAAATAAATGAACATTCCGCCATAAAAATCAGTAATAATCCACGATACAATACCTGTCATTGATGTTATTGCTAAAATGTCAAATATAATTTCTGATCTATTTTTGTGTCGATAATTCATTTAACTGATTTAAACTTACAGAGCGAAAATAAAAGCCCTGTTATTCATAAATAAAAACGTTACATTTAAGTGTTTACCAAACAAGTGCTTAAATGATGAATAGCAAGTATGCAAAAGTAACAAAAAAATAAATAGAACAATTCAAAACTTTTTGAACAGCCTCTTTTTATGCAGTACAAACAGATATAAAACATAGAAAAACGGTTATCTCCTAATATGCAATACTTATGACTTTGCGTGTTTACCGTGTGTTTTTTTATATAAAACAGGCTTTGTTATTGATAATTTCATATTTTTAACGGATAATTCTGATAAAAATGCTGACAGATTATGTTATTCTTGGCCTTTGTGTAGTTGTATTGCTGTCGTATCTTTTCGACATAACGTTTAAATACTCCAAAATACCGGGGGTTGTTTTCCTTATTGCCCTCGGCATAGTTCTGCAGGTTATTGTAAACCACACCGGAATAGAGATTCCGAACATGCGCCCCGTGCTTCCCGTGCTGGGCACGCTGGGGCTTGTGTTTATAGTGATGGAGGCAGGCCTCGAAATACGGTTCGAAAAAAACAAAACACGGAGATTGATGCAGGGGGTAGGGGCCTCGGTGGTGCTGATGGTACTGTTTGTGTCGATACTTACATTTGCGGTTATGCGGATATGGCATCTGCCTCTGGCGGCTACGCTGCTCAATGTTATTCCGCTGGGGATTATAAGCAGCGCCGTTGCCATTTCGTCGTCGGGGCTGCTGAGCCGCGACCAGCGTGAGTTTATTACGTTTGAAAGTTCGGCTTCCGACATCTTCGGAATCCTGCTGTTCGATTTCATAATTTATCACCACCAGTCGCTCTCGGCAGGTATTATCGACTTCGCATCAAAAACACTCATCATTATTCCTGTAGCCATTATTATGGCCGTTGCGATTGCCTGGCTGCTGTACAAAATGCACTACCATGTAAACCATATAGCAATACTTACGGCCGTGGTTATGGCCTACGCCATTGCAGAACTGCTCCATCTGCCAGGGCTTTTCCTTGTTGTTGTGTTCGGGCTTGTGCTTGCAAACAACCGTTTCGCGCAGGATACTTTTATAAACAGGCTTGTTGATTTCAACAAGTTCAGGAACGATATAGATTCGTTCAAAAAAATACTTGCCGAACTTACGTTTATCGTACGGTCTTTCTTTTTTATAATGTTCGGTTTCTATGTTAATCTGTCGGGGCTTGTAAATGTGCACAGCATTACGGTAGCGGCTGCCATAACCGCCTTCCTGTTTCTGCTGCGATGGGTGTTTTTCCTCTTTTTTATCAGGGGCTCGGGCAAGCTTGTGTGGTTTGCCCCTCGCGGACTGATAACAATTCTGCTTTTCATGAGCCTGCCCGACATGTTCAGGATAGACGTTATTAATGAAGAGGTGGTTACGCTTGTCATTCTGATGTCTATTTTTGTAATGATGACCGGCAACATTATTCCCGTCAGGAAAAAGCCTGCTGATGCAGCTGAAAACACGGAGCCACCGGCACCTTCATGCGACGGAACCGAAGAAAAGACTACCGTTTTCTCTTGCCGATAAATAAAATGCAGAAGACCGGTTACTGTACATATTTCCCGAAGATAATATCTATGATGTTTGTTTTGATATGCCTCCGGCGCCGGTTATCTGCCTTATTTTGGCTCTGATGGCGGCAGAATTGCTGCCCTGCATAAGGCCGATGGTTGCAAGCAGTTCGTTTTCGAGTTCGGGGTATATGGCCAACAGCGCCGACAGTATGTCGAGCGAATAGGCTTTTACGGCTATGGCCGACGACTGCAGCTTAATGGCGCTGAAGCAGAAGTCGGTAATGGCGCCGTGGTGTTCTGCGCCTGTGCGGTGCAGGCCCGAAAGCGATATGATGCGCAGAAACGCCCGCTGTGCGCTTTCGCAGGCTACCGACGGCAGCAGCTGCGCAAGCCGGTTGAGGTGCGGATATATTGCTTCGGGAAACCGTTCGCTTGTTTTCAGCAGCGCCCACGACGAGCGGAAGGCCTGCTTGCGGTCGGCCGACAGCGAGGCTTCTATGAGGCTGTCGATTATTTGTGGATTGCCTTCGGCCTGCGAAACTGCCCACTGTGCTGCGAGGGTTGCGTTCATGCCGCCGGGCATGGGGTCGGTATGGCTGGCGGGTTGGCTGTCTGCGGTATCCTGACGATTGCGCACCGGCTTGTGTTTAACCGTGCAGAGGTAGCTTCGGGCTACGGCAATGTCGGCTTCGGCAAAATCGACAGTCATCAGCCGGCCGGCATCAATCCATTTAAAGGCTGTGTGTTCGGTAAGCGATGGCAGCCGGTCGAGCGTGTCGCATATAAACGGTATGAGGCGTATGTTTTTCGACGGATAGCTGTGCAGCGCTACGGGCAGCCTTCCGCAGATAACCATGTCCATAGCCAGCTCTTCGCGTATTTCGCGCAGTATGCACTCTTCGTGCGTTTCGCCCTGTTCGGTTTTTCCTCCGGGAAATTCCCATTTCAGCGGATGGTCGGTGTCGGCACCTTTCTGAACAACAAGTATTTTGCCGTCGTTGTTGCGTATAACGGCGCATGTTACGTCAATTGCAGGTGTCATGGCGTTTCGCAGGTTTCAAGGTCGTCGTAAAGGGGTATTTCGTGCAGAAATTCATATTTTCTGTTTTCAACGTCAACACGGCAGGCATAGTGGTCTATTCCGTTTGTAACCACAATGTATGGCGTTTTCAGCGCCATGTTGTAGGCAACCGCCTGGTCGAACACGCTGTCGTCAATCTTCACAGCCGGTTCCTTGCATTCGATAACCATCAGCGGCGTGCCGCGTCGGCTGTGCACCAGCACGTCAACCCGGCGCTTCATGGTATTAAGCCGCACCGATGCTTCTATTGCCATCAGCCCCGGCGGATACCTGCCTTCTACAACAAGATAGCGCACAAAATTCTGCCTCACCCATTCCTCGGGCGTAAGCCTTACGTATTTGCGGCGTATTTCGTCGAATATCATTTCGCCGCCCTCTTTTCCGGTAATTTTAAACGGATATTGCGGCAGGTTCAGTTCTCTCACCCGGTTCTGTTGTTTTTGAAGCCAAGTTAAATACTTTTTTCATACAGTATTTCAGGCGCAAGGTCAACGTGGTTGTTCCACGCAACGGTATCGAACGACACGTGTGCGGTGTTGAACATGTCTCTGTCTGCAAGTTCCCTGAACACGCCCCTGTGCAGGTATGGTTTCATGTCTAAGCGTTTCTGCTCGCCGTTTTCAAAGGTCAGGTGCAGGATGTAATCATCTTCAGGCGCTACGGCTGTTATTCCTATATACATGGCTGCTATTTTAACGGGTCTATCGGATACGGATGTTCATCATTGCGGCAAAGTTCCCGGATGGTTGGCATCATTTTCACTTGATTGGTTCGACATGCAAATATATAATTACTCCGGTAAATATACAATTTTAATTAAAAACGCAGAGACGGCGGCCTCTCATAACTGTTAATAGAACTTTTCGGAAAATATGCAGTATGTTATTTCAAACGCAGTATTCAGCATCGTCATTGCGAAGGCAAAGCCTGAAGCAACCGAGTACACGACACATGGATTGCTTCACTGCGTTCGCAATGACGGAAAAGAGAGTTCGTCTTTGCGAGGAGGAACGACGAAGCAATCCATGTTGCGTACCTCTGGATTGCTTCACTGCGTTCGCAATGACGAACAGGGTGTTGAAGTTCTATTTTCCGAAGAAGTCTATTTTAAAACATCTTTCGCTGGCATACACTGTAAACAACAACTACCAAAAGATTGGCCGGTTTGTTTTAGCCCTCCGACTAAAGTATCTTTAGACGGAGGACTAAAGGCGCTTTAGCCTTACGCCGTAAGGTTACTGCGAAACGCGGCGCCAGCTCAGGGAATAGGCCCGCACCTGCATTGGCCTTCAGAAGAGTAATAAGACTGAGGTTTAAAACCTGAAATATATAAACGGCATAATGTCGGCGGCTCGCATCTGGTAAAGGAACGATGCAATTATTAATACTGCTGTGAATTGCAGCACCAGGGGAGTATTGATAAAGGCGCCGCGGTATGTTTCTTTCAGCTTTTCGGGCAGGAAATGGAGTATGTAGCCGGCTGTAATTAATATAAATACGGGGCTGTATGCTTTAATTACGGGTATCACCGAACCGGGGGAAAAGTCGGAAAATATCTGGCCAAGCATGATGGAAACACTTGCTGTGTCGTGGCTGCGAAAAAACAGCCAGCAGAAGTTTACAAAGTTAAAGGTTATTATTATGCCGGCGTATTTACCAAATACGCTGCGTGAAAACATGTTTCCGGCAAATTGTTTCCACAGCCTGGTTGCAACAAGCGCCAGGCCGTGAAGCCCCCCCCATATTACAAACATGATGGAGGCTCCGTGCCACAGGCCGCCGAGCAGCATTGTTACAAGCAGGTTGATGCAGGTTCGCAGCAGGCCTTTGCGGTTGCCGCCGAGCGGTATGTAGAGATAGTCTTTAAGCCACCGCGACAGCGATATGTGCCAGCGTTTCCAAAAATCGGCAATGCCGTGCGCTTTATAGGGCGAGTTGAAGTTGACCGGGAAGCGGAATCCGAAAACAAGACCGAGGCCGATGGCAATATCGGTATAGCCCGAAAAGTCGCAGTAAATCTGCAGGCCGTAACCATAAACAGCCATCAGGTTTTCAAACCCGGAATAAAGCAACGGGGCGTCGAACACCCTGTCGATAAAGTTTACGGCTATAAAGTCGGAAATGATAATTTTCTTTACAAGCCCCTTGCAGATGAGGAAAAGGGCATGGCCGTATTCGCGCCGGCTGAGGTGGAAACCGGCATGCAGCTGCGGGATAAATTCCGATGCTCTTACAATGGGCCCGGCTACAAGCTGTGGAAAAAACGATACGAAAAAGCCGAAGTCGATGATGTTACGCACCGGCTCAATCCTGTTGCGATATACGTCTATTGTGTAGCTGAGCGACTGGAAGGTGAAAAACGATATTCCGACAGGAAGAATAATGCTGTCGATGTCGAATTTTGTACCGAGCAGTGTATTCGACATGGCAGCAAGGTAATCGAACGTATGGAAACCGGTTCCTAAGATATTATTTACCGTTTCGGTTACAAAGCCGGCATACTTGAACCATGCCAGTATCCCCAGGTTCGATACGACGCTCAGAACCAGGAACAGCCGCCGCGCTACTCTTACATGCGACCTGTGTATAAGCAGTCCGCATACATAATCGATAAGTGTTATAAAAACAAGCAGCAGAAAGAACAGCCCGCCCGATTTGTAATAGAAAAAAAGGCTGACGGCAAGCAGGTATAAACTGCGAAGCGTCTTTTTACGGTAAGCAAAGCAGTAGCCGGCAATAACAGAC
>JAITVX010000171.1 GCA_031285575.1 Bacteroidales bacterium | reverse complement strand
CGTATATCCAAAGTAGATCCTGATCTTGCCAAACAGGAAGGTGAAAAGGCAATGAACGATCCTGTAGGGTTTATTCTTACAAATGAGGATAATTTCAATCACTCACTTCATGGTTCGGTCATGCCTCTATGGCAGATATGCCAAAGTTGGAACGATACAAGAATGGGGGCGGGAATGGAAGAGGTCTTGCTCGGATATAACGATCCGAGACTCGAAAAATGGTTTCAGAGGGTACCTGCATCGGTAAAAATTAAAAAAGGAGAGGTTGATGTTGAAGTAAAACTCGACTCATTATGGGCCGACCATCCCGACAAGCCTTACAAGGGTATTGCCAGCGGATCGTATATTGCAGCAAAAGATGACAGGCTGAACTATTCCAAGGTAAGTACATTTTTTCAGACAGTCAATGAGCGAAAGCTCCTGCAAGCTGCCGAGGTAAACTTCGCATTGGCTGAAGCTAAATTGAGAGGGTGGACAGGAGCCAATGCAACTAAAACAGTCGGTGAATATTATGAAGACGGCGTCAGGGCGTCAATGGCAGAATGGAACGTAACCGGCGCCAAGGCTGATGCATATATTGCCGATGACACAAGTTTGCCGATTAATTATGTTGACCCTGTAGATTCACAAAACAGTTACGAAACGCGGCAGAAATTAACCATCAAGTGGGATGATGCAGCAGAGCCAGAAGTTAAACTTGAAAGAATTATGACGCAAAAATGGATAGCCTCTTTTACCAACGCCAACGAAATATGGAGCGACCACAGAAGAACCGGTTATCCGAAACTGCATTATGTACCCAAAAACGACAGTAATGAACTATGGGGAACCATAGGAAGAGAAGATTTCATAAAAAGAATGCCGTTTGTTCTTGCTGAAAGGCAAAATAATGCTGCCGGTTTGGTGGAAGCAACAAAAAAATTAGGGCCAGGAGGCGATAAAATCAGCACCCGCCTCTGGATACATCCCGAGGGGCCAAACTTCTGATGTCTGGAAAATAATCATTGTATATAAATGACAGTAAAGTTGCATTTTTTTACAGGTTAATAAATGTTTGGGGTATGGGTTAATCGCAAGTTTATTGAACTTTATATACAAATCGGGAGGCTGTTCAAATATGGGCAGCCTCTTTTGTCGGATATAACTAACCTGCCAGAATTAACGTTTTGCGCAAAAGTATTCATGCCTGGCGCGTTGAGATGTCTAATAAATTTTGTGCACTTCAATGTTTTTTGGTTAAATTAGCGGCATGAAAAATACCGACACTATAAGTTTATAGGCGTTATTCCGGCGCGCTATGCTTCATTGAGTTGAGGTTTCTGGGCAAGTCGCTATCCATTAATCGGCGGCAGGCCAATGAGACAAAGAGTTTATGAACAGGCTCGAAAATACTTGCCGAAGTATATGTCGCAACTGACGACGGGAAACTTCACCAGATATGCAATTGCCGGCTAACTTTCGTTAACAGGCTCAACCTTCCCGCGCTCGCCAAAATCGGCCACCTCGAAGTCATCCAGCTTACCGCCTTTAAAGGCGAATCTTGCCGCCGTCATCGTCTTGTGAATGCCCTTATACCCTGCAGCGCCGGGGTTTATGTGCAGATGGCCATACTTACGGTCGTACTTCACAAGGGTAATATGCGAATGGCCGCAAATAAACACATCGGGCCTGTACAACTCAATTTCGCGTGCGGCATCCTGAACGTAATGCCCCGGAGTGCCGCCAATATGCGTAATAAGAATTCGCTTGCCACCAACTTCCATACGCAGATTCTTCCCATACACAAGCCTAACCGCCAAATCGTCGATATTACCGTAAACAGCCCTTAACGGACGGAAAGCATTAAGCGTGTCGGCAGTTTCAATACCGCCAATATCGCCGGCATGCCATATTTCGTCGCAACAGTCAAAAAACTTATAGATATCCGGATGTATCCACCCGTGAGTATCCGAAACAATACCAATTCTCATAGCAAACATTCAGAATAAATTCAGGCAAAAATAAAACACAAACCGATTAATACAGCCAATTCGTTTTATTATTTTACATTTGTTGAAAACAAAACCGATGCAGATATTTCATGCACCCCGCATTTGCGGTGACACATACGCGCTCGACGAAACCGAGTCGCGACACATAATAAAAGCGCTTCGCATGGTAGCCGGCGATGCCGTAAGGCTTATCGACGGACGCGGGAACCTCTACGAAGGAATAATTTCAAGCCCCGACCCTCGCAGATGCATAATACAGATTACGGCAACGCACGAATCGTTCGAAAAAACCGGCTACCGACTCCACATAGCAATATCGCCGCTGAAAAACGTCGAAAGATTCGAGTGGTTCATCGAAAAAAGCGTCGAAATAGGCATTGCCGAAATAACTCCGCTGATATGCCGCCGCACCGAAAAACAGACCGTAAACACAGCACGGCTCGAACGCATAGTAATATCGGCCATGAAACAGTCGCTGAAAGCCCTCGCTCCAACCCTAAACACCCCCGAAAGTTTCGACAGTTTTATGGCTGTTAACCGCGAAGGTGTAAAAATGATAGCTCACTGTAACGAACATGTTGGCAGCCGCCTGTCCATACCACAGGTATGCCAACGCGGCGCCGATACGACAGTGCTTATTGGCCCCGAAGGCGATTTCACCGAAGACGAAATAACAGCAGCCACGCTGCATGGCTGCATACCCGTGCACCTCGGCCGCAGCCGGCTACGCACTGAAACAGCCGGAATAGCCGCCTGCCATTCTGTATATGTTATTAATACAGCCCCATGATAATGCGCCAGTATATGCAAAAAGAAAAACTGTCGGGCTATATCGCATTAATGCCTTCAAAGCCCGGAATATACCAGTTTGTTGATTCATCGGGTGAAATACTGTATATAGGCAAGGCCAAAAATCTTAAAAAAAGAGTTGTATCGTATTTTTCGGGTGCACAGCCGGGAAAGACGCATGTAATGCTGAAGCGGGCAGTTGAGATAAGGCATGTTATTGTCGATAACGAATCGGATGCGCTGCTGCTCGAAAATAATCTTATCAAAAAGCATCAGCCAAGGTATAATATTCTTTTAAAGGACGACAAATCCTTTCCATGGATTTGCATAAAAGCCGAACCTTTTCCCCGGGTATTCATAACACGAAATGTGGTTAAGGATGGCTCGGCATATCATGGCCCCTACGCCTCGTCGCTGATGGTTAAAACGCTTACTGAACTGTTCAGGCAAATCTACAAACTGAGAACATGCTCGCTTAACCTGACCGAATCAAACATTTCGGCAGGCAAGTTCAGGGTATGCCTCGAATACCATATAGGCAACTGCAAAGGGCCGTGCGCCGGTTTGCAGGGCGAAAGCGAATATTTGGCTTCAACGGGCGACATACGCGATATACTGAAAGGGAACATTTCGTCGGTAATAAGCCATCTGAAGGAGGAAATGATGAATCTTTCAGCCGGCATGAGATTTGAAGAAGCTCAGGCCGTTAAAGACAAGATTGAAATACTGTCGGGCTTCCGGAGCAAGTCGGCAATAGTGAGCGCAGTGGTTAAAAACGTTGATGTTTTCGGATATACCAGCGAAGGCGAATATGCTTACGTAAATTATCTGAAGGTAATAGAAGGAGCCGTTGTGCAGGCATTTACGCTGGAACTGAAAATAAGGCTTGAAGAAGAAAAAGAATCTATACTGGCCTCGGCAATAACCGAAATACGCGGAAGGTTCAGCAGCGATTCGCCCGAAATAATTGTTCCCTTCAGTCCCGACATCCAGCTTAACACCATACGCTACACCATACCCCGCGCCGGCGAAAAGCTTAAACTTGCCGAACTGTCGGAACGCAACGCCATTTATTATAAACTTGAGCAGAAAAAGCGTCGCGCCGGTAAGTTAAAGCCCGGCGAGCGCACCGGTAAAAACCTCGAGAAGCTGCGAAACGACCTGCACATGTCCGACCTGCCTGTTCATATAGAGTGTTTCGACAACTCCAACATTATGGGCACCAATCCCGTGGCCGCATGTGTGGTTTTCAGAAACGGACAGCCGTGCAAGAAAGACTACCGCCACTTTAACATTAAAATGGTTGAAGGCCCCGACGACTTCGCCTCGATGGAAGAAATTGTTTTCAGGCGTTATCGCCGCATGCTCGACGAAGACATCCCGCTGCCCCAGCTCGTAATTATCGACGGAGGCAAGGGGCAACTGTCGTCGGCAATGAAAAGCCTCAACAAACTTGGGCTTTCAGGCAGTCTTACCGTTATAGGCATTGCAAAAAGGCTTGAAGAGATATTTTTTTCGGGCGACAGCGTACCGATATACATTGACAAAAACTCGATAAGCCTCAAAATTATCCAGCGCCTGCGTAACGAAGCCCACCGGTTTGGCATCACTTTTCACCGCAATAAACGGTCGACATCGATGCTTATATCGGAACTGGACTCTATTAAGGGCATAGGCCCCGTTGCAAAGGAAATACTGCTGAAACGCTTTGGCTCTGTTGAAAAGATCCGTGAAGCTACCCCTGACGAACTGAAAGAGGCTGTAGGCGTCAAAAAGAGTGAACTGCTGCTGAAATCGTTTCAAAAACCGGAATAGCAATACACTCGCCGTTTGTAATGACGGCACTGCGGCGTATGACTGTACGATGCTTCTACGCAGCCACACAATTATATATCTTTCGGGAAATACTGTATATAATTTACTGTTTTATTTTATTTATAGATCATCACATGGTCAGCCCAGCGCATGTTGCACGCTTCTTTGAGTTCCGCGAGTATTTCGTATGTTTTCGTGCCGCTTTTCATGTCGTTGTAAAAGGCAATCAGGCGATTCTGCATGTACACAATCAGCGGCGCGTATTCCGAAGTCTTGCGGATTTTCTTTTCTGCAATGGCCTTTTGCAGACGCTTGATGAAGGTATAGACCTGCGTTTTGGTTTTCACCTTGCTTTAATACTTTTTCAAGACTCTTGTCTCTGTACTTTTCGCCGCCTGTTTGCCTTTCAAACAGCCATACTTGCGGTCTGTATGACTTGTAATATTCACACAACAATTCTATTAGTTTTTCCAATATG
>JAITVX010000111.1 GCA_031285575.1 Bacteroidales bacterium | reverse complement strand
ACGGTTCACTTGCGTTCACCTTTTGCATAGCTACCTGCCCGCCTATTGACGGACTTTTCGGACATCGCTCACGACCATAGCTTTTGACTAAAGCCGCATGCCGCGGTTTGAAACCTCCTGTAAGGCGGTTACGAGGGGCCTACCCTCATCTCTCACAAAGCACCGAACTATCGTTATTCAGACGATAGCTCGTTCGTGGCACACTATACTACAACACCTCGAATGATATTTTCAATGGTTATTCTCACAGATGATATCCGTTGATTTTGCATCCTGTTCTCTTTTGTCAGTAGTTGCTTCTTCATCTTTTTCCTGGGATGCACACTATTGCCATGAATCTTCCTTATCCCAGGATAACCTGTATCAACCAAACATTTTGATTCTTTTTTCAGATAAACTTTGCTGTCCTTGAACAGCTTGAAATCATGGTTGCGACCTTTGTCAAAAGCCGTACAGAGTATTTTCCGGCTTACCCTATCTGCAACAATTTGTGTCTTTTGAGTGTGCCGTTTTTTTTTACCCGAATAATTCAACCGCTGCTTTTTCCAGGACGCTCAACCGGACTTTCCTTGACATCTGTCAACACAACTTCAAAATGATTTTCTTCTTTCAGCAATGATTTCTTACCCGGCAAATGGAAGCGGGAATCATTAATCAAAATACCTTCTGTTTCTTTAATTATCTCGCAAACACGGCTTTCTGAGATTCCGTATATTATTCCGATATGAAACTTGGTACGGTATACCGATAATACATTAGCAACAGCAGCAGTTTGTCTGCATGACTCAATTTTGGAGGCGTTCCTGTGCCCGGATGCTTTCTTAAAACGGCTTTGGTTTCATTCAATACCTCAAGCATCTGTTCAAATACTTCCTGTTCAATGCCTGTTAATCGTTTGAACTGAGGCAAACTCAATTTTTTTATATCATTGTAAAACATAATACAAAGAATGAATTTTTAGCTAAACTATTTTCCGAAAAAGTCTGCTCTTTGCAAACAAAGCAAAGACATGCACGGCTATCATGTTCAAAACGAAAAAACATTTCGCAAGAATTCCATATATTTTATACATTTGTGCGTTTATTAACGCTGAAGCATTCAACAGTCAATTTGTATAATCATATCACAGATGGCAAAAATAAAAGGTAACATAGTAATTGATACTGAAAAATGTAAAGGGTGCGAACTGTGCATTGCTTCGTGCCCTTCAAAAGTTATTGATGCGGCAAAAGAACTTAATGAAAAAGGCTATCACTATGCTTATCCCGCAAAACACGAACAGTGCACCGGATGCGCAAACTGCGCCATCGTTTGCCCCGACGGAGTTATTACAGTTTATAAAGCAAAAATTTAGATCCCGATGGAAAGAGAACTAAAGCTAATGAAAGGCAACGAAGCCATGGCCGAAGCCGCAATAAGAGCGGGCGTTGACGGCTACTTCGGATATCCCATCACTCCGCAGAGCGAAATAATGGAATACCTCATGAAAACTGACTCCTTCAGCCGGAGCGGAATGGTTACGCTTCAGGCCGAAAGCGAAATTGCAGCTATAAACATGGTTTACGGCGGAGCCGGATGCGGCAAAAAAGTGATGACCTCATCATCTTCGCCCGGAATAAGCCTCAAGCAGGAAGGCATATCATACATGGCCGGAGCCGAATTGCCATGCCTCATAGTAAACGTTGCACGCGGCGGCCCGGGGCTCGGAACAATACAGCCGGCACAGGCTGACTATTTCCAGTCGGTAAAGGGAGGCGGGCACGGCGACTACCATCTTATGGTGCTTGCCCCGGCGTCGGTTCAGGAAATGGCCGACTTCGTAGAACTCGGTTTCGACCTTGCATTCAAATACCGCAACCCCGTTCTCGTGCTCTCCGACGGAGCAATAGGGCAGATGATGGAAAAAGTATATCTCAACCCCCAGAAACCACGCTCGCCGGAAACCGAGCCATGGGCTACCGTCGGAAAGGGAAGCAGGGCAAAGAGCAATATCATTACATCTGTTGACCTCGACCCCGACAGCCAGGAACGCTTCAACCTGAAACTTGTTGAGAAATACGACCTGATAAAACAGCACGAAGTACGGTTTGAAGAATACCTTTGCACTGACGCCGATTACCTGTTTGTTGCCTACGGAACAAGCGCAAGGATATGCAAAAAATCGGTTCAGATAGCCCGTAGCATCGGAATAAAGGCCGGACTGCTGCGCCCCATCACCCTCTTCCCCTTTCCGTCTGCAAAAATAAACGAACTGGCCGGCAGAGTAAAGGGAATACTTTCAGTTGAAATGAGCGCCGGGCAAATGGTTGAAGACGTAGCTCTTGCCGTGAACGGCCAGAAGCCGGTAAAACACTTCGGACGCATGGGCGGCATAGTAGCCACCCCCGAAGAAGTGGTTGAAAAGTTAAAAATATTTTTTACAGAACAAAACTGAAATGGAAGAAACATGCAACATGCAGGAAATCGTTAAACCCGAAAACCTGGTATATAAAAAATCGTCGCTGCTTCTCGACAAAACGTTTACATACTGCCCGGGCTGCGGACACGGCACTGTAACCCGCATACTGGCCGAACTGATAGAAGAACTCGGTCTGCAGAAGCAAACCGTTGGTGTTTCGCCCGTAGGATGCTCGGTGCTGCTATACGCATTTATGGATATCGATTTCCAGCAGGCAGCCCATGGACGCGCACCCGCCGTGGCAACAGGAATAAAAAGACTGTTGCCCGACCGATTTGTCTTCACATACCAAGGCGACGGCGACCTCGCAGCCATAGGAACATCGGAAACAATACACGCCTGCAACCGGGGCGAAAACATACTGATAATATACATCAATAACGGCATTTACGGCATGACCGGCGGACAGATGGCCCCCACCACCATACCCGGAATGAAATCGTCAACATCGCCACGCGGCAGAAACGTGCAAACAATGGGCTACCCGCTCAAAATAACCGACATTGCAGCCACCCTCCCCGGCACATACTACGTTACCCGCCAAAGCGTGCACACACCCGCCGCCGTGCGGAAAACAAAAAAGGCAATGCGCAGGGCTATGGAATACCAGAGCCTCAACAGAGGCTTATGCTTTATTGAAATAGTATCAAACTGCCCCTCAGGATGGAAAATGACCCCCGTGGAATCTATCAAGTGGATGGAAGAAAACATGCTACCCTACTACCCCCTCGGGGACCTCAAAACACCCGCCGGCGAAAACACCAACCAATAACGCTACCTATGACAGAAGAAATTATAATTGCAGGCTTTGGAGGACAGGGAGTCCTCTCGATGGGTAAAATAATGGCCTACTCGGCCGTAATGCAAGACATGGAAGTAAGCTGGATACCGGCCTACGGCCCCGAAATGCGCGGCGGCACGGCAAACGTTACCGTCATCATCAGCTCCGAAAAAATAAGCTCGCCCATACTCCGCTACTTCGACACCGCCATAATACTCAACCAGCAGTCGCTTGATAAGTTTGAAGTATTCGTAAAGCCCGGCGGCATACTCATCTACGACAGCAAGGGAATAACCCGCCCACCCTCGCGGAAAGACATAACCACATACCGCATCGATGCCACGGACGAAGCCGCCAGGATGAACAACCCTCAAATATTCAACATGATTGTGCTCGGCGGATACCTTAAAGTGAAACCCGTAATAAAACACGAGAACACAGTAAAAGGTCTCAGGGTATCACTGCCCGAACGCCGCCACAACCTCATCCCAGTTAACGAACAGGCACTGCTGAGAGGCCGGGATATTATTGCGGAAGTGCCCAAACAGGCCTGAAGCCTCCAGACTTCGGCATAAAGTCATCAAATTTTTGCGTAACTTTGTGCTTTGGATGGTAACATCCGTGATAATAGGGTATTAATTGGATTCTTGAGTTCCAAACTTTCTCTGCACAAAAAGTTAAGCACTTTTTTTGTTTAGCTTCCAAAACTCGTCTATTGTCATATTGTCGAGCGCTTTGTGCCGTCTGATTTTGTTGTACCCATTTTTCAAAGTTAAAATTTACATTCTTATCTTAACTTTTTGTGCGGGCTAAGTTAGGAACTCCACCTCACAAAATATAAGCAGGCATTTCAAATATTAAAGTACAAAGACCCGGATAAGGACAATGGTAAAAAATAGGCTGACGAAATCGAACTGAATGAACGATGCGGCTTATCTTTATCCCGTTATGCGGTTCTTCCACAAAGAAATCTTATCTTTGTCGAAGCAACAGAGTCCTTTTGAAAAGCGTGAAAAACAAAGTGAATCTGAACACTTTACGCCTTACTTATCCGTTGCCCGTCATCTCATGACGGACTTTTATCAATCTTACAATCAGTAATTTATCTCCTGACTACTTCAAAGATATAAAAAATCCGGTATTATTATACAGTAACCGTTTTTCGACTATCTGGCGTTTATGTGTAATTGTTATCCATCTTTTTTATACTACCTACATAGCGATATGTGCCATAGCATGCATTTTACTGCACACAATTTCGTAGTTAACAAAACTCAAAGCACCTTTACCGGTTTGTCTTCGCTTTGCCACAAGCCATGTTTGGTACATACTGCCATAGCTGAAAAATTCATGGATATTTCTGGAGCTACAATATAAAAGCTTACTTCCGAATGATTTGGCTTATGAGCATAAACACCTGCCACATATCTGGCTTCTGCAAGCAGAACTTCCCTATTCCACAGTTGAAGAATGTTGATAAAATGATCATCGCTGTCAGGGTGTGTATAGTTATTTCCAAGACGGATTTTTACTTCAAATCTTTCACCCTTTCTTACTTCGTCAGGACAAATAACATGAGGCATGTGCCTGTCAAGATAATCGCGCTTAGCTTCTTTATCTTCTTTTTCAATTTCAATAGCTTGGAAAACTCTTGGCATAATTAATTATGTATTAATGATTAACTAATTAAAATAACATTGCAAATTTAATAAAAATAGAATAAGCATTATAAAATAATGCCTAAATATTTTGGTAATTAAAATATCTGGATTAACTTTACACCGCAAATTGCGGGGTGGAGCAGTGGTAGCTCGTTGGGCTCATAACCCAAAGGTCGGAGGTTCGAATCCTCCCTCCGCTACAAAAGATTATCCGTAAAAAAAATTAAACCGCCACATAAATGATCGATTAAAGCTTTTGTGAGGCGTTTTTTTAGCAATTGCATCAATATGTATGTTTGAGGGGAGGGATGTAGTAACCTTACTTACTCTTTCTTTTACTACTTCTTTTTAATCAGATGCTGTAAATCAGGGTTATCGACTATCTTTTTCAATTCATCGGCGACTATCTGCTTCACATCGGCTTTGATTTGATTGTAGTTCCAGTCAATCATTTCCTGCATGGTGTCGTTGCCGTTCTCATCCGTGAAGTCCGCCACAACAGGCAGTTTCTCGTATGCTTTCGTTTCGGCGGCTACCTTTGCATTGCTCACGACTATCTCGGCGTGGAAAATCTTCTGCTCGATGCGCTCATCGAAGTTGTCGCTGATAGCTCCTACGAACATACCCTGCGTGAGGGTTGATATTTTG
>JAITVX010000256.1 GCA_031285575.1 Bacteroidales bacterium | reverse complement strand
TATATACTTGCCACATGACGAAGCCCATCCGTCTATATGGTGAAACCCATGGTTTCCGACAATGTGTCCATGGCATGTTACCTGTTTAACAATATCCCGGTGCCGCTCTGCCCTGTTGCCCGAAAAGAAAAACATGGCTTTTACGTTATGGCGCTTCAGTAAAGAAACAATATGCGGCGTTGACTCGGGGGCGGGGCCGTCGTCGAACGTGAGGCAAACGGTTTTTTCGCCGGCCGCTATCCTGAAAACGGCATTGCGGTATATCCACCGTGCTGCAAAAAACGGCCTGAAAAACCTCATTGCCTGTCGCGGGTCGAATAAAGCCTGCCGTAATATCTGTTCATTTCAGGTTCTATTATGGCTGTAAGCGAACCGAGCCCAAGCCTTACCGACATGTGGTATATGTCGAGCAGGCTTTGCATGTTTATCCCCATCGGATAGTCGAGCCCGTACCTTTCGCCGGCGCTTACGCTGACTGCATATTCGAGATATGTTTTGGCGTAGGCTATTATTTCGCCAACAAGCTTTTCTGCCTCTTCGGTTTCGCCGGCGCGATACAGCGCTTCGACAATGCCTATTGAAAAGAAGTCGTGCGGCAACTTGTTGGAAGGAACTATTTCCATGGCCTTGTGCGCAACCTGCACAGCCCTTGCCGTGTCGCCCTGAATAAGCAATTCGTTCGACAGCAAGGCAAACGTACGCCTGAAATTGCTGAACATCCTGCGGTTATTTTCGTCGAGATATACCTTCGGGTCGCTGGCATTGCCCCATTTGAAACGGTTCATCATGTTGTCGAACATAACATGGGTGTCTATCATAATTCCCGTGGTGCTGGTATCTTTTTCTATCGGAACAACGCGGTAGGCCAGCCCTTCCTGAACAAAAAAACTGTCGAGCCCGTTATACTGCGATGCAGGCACTGTGGCAGCGTAATAGACGGGGTGTTTCCACCTGTCTGTCGATAACATGTCCATAATTGCAAGGTCGCCCTTAAAGGCGTCCGACGACGAGTATTCCCAGATCATTGGCGATACGATTCTGTCCCTGTAATATGGTTTCACCGTTCCGTTTGCCAGAACTGTGGCGGTATCGACGTCTATAATAAACCTGTTCGTGGGAAGATAGTTCATGTAGTCGCCTCTTCCGGTGTAATCTATCTTGTACTGGTTGTCGTCCATGCCGGCAAACTCCACTATTTTGCCAAGCTCAACCGGCTGATCGACACGCCTGTTTACCGGGAGCTGTTCTCTTGTTCCGTCAATATACTTGTCGGGGCCAAGTGTAAGCGGCATCGGGTCGGCGTCGAATGTTTTCTGCCTCATCATCTCTATATACCAGCCTGCCTGGAGGTAGCTGAGGTTTGCAACCCTTACATCGGGCCTCACCTGTTCAACATCCTGCACATACCACACGGGGAACGAGTCGTTGTCGCCATAAGTAAACAGGATACTGTTGGGTGCTGTGGAATTAAGATAGTTTGCACCAATGTCTCTTGCCGTATATCTGCCTGCACGGTTATGGTCGTCCCAGTTTTGCGTACCCATAAGCACCGGCGCCGCAAACAGCAGCATAACAAACGTTACGGCTGCCGAAAGCCGTTCGCTAAAAAAGCGTTGCAACTGTTCGTAAAAGAACATGAATCCCATGCCTATCCATATTGCAAACGCATAGAAAGAGCCTGCATAGGCGTAATCTCTTTCCCTCGGCTGGTTGGGGTACTGATTGAGATAGAATATTATTGCAAGCCCGGTCATGAAAAAGAAAGCCATCACAAGCCAGAAGCCCAAATTGTTTCTTTTATACTGCCACAGAAGCCCTCCCAGCCCAATAATTAAAGGGAGGAAAAAATATGTGTTGCGCCCCCTGTTTGCATGCAAATCGGCAGGATATGCTTCAAGGTTGCCAAGGCGTGCCTCGTCGATAAAGTCAATACCGCTTATCCAGTTGCCGTGTATCCGGTTGCCGTTTCCCTGAACATCGTTCTGCCGGCCTGCAAAGTTCCACATAAAATAGCGCAGATACATGAAACCTACCTGATACCTGAAAAAGTATCGCAGGTTTTCAGAGAACACAGGACATACGACTGTCTCCTGCCCCACCGTATATCGCCGGCCTTTCACTTTGCCCCAGTGTTCGTATTCAGCCCTGTGTCCGGAATCGGGACTGTACATGCGTGGAAATACCGTAAGGAACTGTTCGCTGTATTTGTAGTCGGGTCGGTAATAGGGTTCATACCTGCCGTTAACCTTATTATATCCCGCCACTTTACGCTCAACTCCTACAACCGGGGCGCTGTAATAATTACCGTAAAACTTGGGCGAACTGCCATACTGTTTCATGTTTATGTAATACGACAGCGAAAAGATATCGGAAGGGTTGTTCTGATTCATCGGGGGCCTGGCCGACGACCTTATTACTATCATGGCGTATGACGAATAGCCAATCATTACCACCAGAATGCAGGTCGTAACATAGTTGAGGAGTTTCCGTTTGCTTTTCAGCGAGTAAGCGATTACAGCTGCAAGGCTTCCGAAGAGGACAGCAAGAAACAGTATAAGCCCGCTGTTGTAGGGAAGCCCGAGCGTGTTTACAAAGAAACGTTCAAACCATCCTGCAACTGCCGGAACTCCGGGCACAAGTACAAAGACCATCAGCCACAGCATTAATACCGACAAAACAAGTGTTTTAATAACGCCTTTAAGCGTAACCTCATACTTGCGGAAATAATATACAAATACCAGCACCGGCAGCACAAGCAGGTTGAGGCGGTGAACGCCAAGCCCCAGCCCCATTATGTATGCAATAAGTATAATCCACCGTCCGGAGCCGTCGCGGTCGGCCTCTTCTTCCCATTTAAGCATTGCCCAGAATACCAGCCCGGTTATCAGCGACGAAAGAGCGTAAAGCTCGCCCTCAACAGCCGAAAACCAGAACGTGTCGGAAAAGGTGTATGCCAGCGAGCCGATAATTCCCGAACATATAACCGGAAACAGATGCCTCTGTTCAAGTTCTCCGTTTGCCGTATAAACGCGCCGCACAAGGTGCGTAATGGTCCAGAACAGAAACAGTATTGCAAAGGCACTGCACAGCGCCGACATTGCGTTCATCATCAGCGCAACCTTCGAGGTGTCGCCCAGCGCAAACAGCGTTGAAATGCGGCCAAGCATCAAAAACAGCGGCGCTCCGGGAGGATGCCCTACCTGCAGCCTGAAGGCGGAGAGAACAAACTCGCCGCAATCCCAAAAACTGACCGTAGGCTCAACCGTAATAAGGTAAACGGCAAACGAAACGGTAAAAACAATCCATCCGGTGATATTGTTTAGTCGGCGGTAATTACTCAAGACAGAAGACATAGGCACAAGTTTTTAATTTAGGGCAAAGAACGTAAAAATTTTACACGATTCTAAATATTATACCGACATTAATGCGAACCATGGAGTGAAATCATTGCATTATTTCTTCAGCGCCAGGTTGTCGAAGCAGAAATATGCCGGTGTGTTCATTCCATAAACGCTGTTGTCGGTGCTTTGAAGGTCGAACTTCAGCGCGTGCACGTGGCTGCCGAGCGGCGTGAGGTCAACCATTGCCCATTCGGTGAGGATGCCGGGAGAAGCTCCGGTGCGGAAGTCGGCCAGGTAAAACTCTACGGGCGTTCCGGTCGGGGCGCCATCCTTATCTTCTGCGGTGATGACTAACCTGAACCAGTCGCCTGTTTCAAACTTTCTGGCATAACCGTCGCCGTTCATCATGCTCAGTGCGGCATAGGTGCTGTTGGTTACATGGAAATGGTCGAAGGTACATTCCGTGGCGCCGTCGGCAAATGAAACCGTGCCGCTGCCATTGTTTACGGCAAATGTTGCCGAGCCGCCGTATCCGCCCCTGCCGGTGGTGGCGTCGCTGTAATAGGCGCTGCACTGGTTGGTGTAGCTTGCAGCAGTGATGTTGTTCCACTGCGAAATGGCAATGCCGCCGTTCCAGTAATTATAAACTCCGGGGGAGTACGGGTCTTCGTTAATCATCATGCAGAGCCCGCTGCCGGCATCGTCGTAGCCGAAGTACTGGTTGGGGTGGCCGTCATACAGGTTTTCGCCGTAGGAGGTGGGGCCTGCCAGATAGTCGGCCACGCGCGGGTCTTCAAAGTCGATAAGGCGGTTGTAGTTACCGCCGGTTGCGTGTATGCGCATGCCGGCAATGGCTGTGCCGCTTTCGCCGACTGCTACCACCGACACCGTGCCGTCATGTTCTGCATAGGTGTTTTCGGCGGCGGGGGCGGTAACGGTTATTTTGTCGCCGCTGAGGGAAACCTTCCATCCGTCGGGTTTGGAAACCGAGATGTTGCCGACACCACTCTGAACAACGTCAAATGTTTTCGTTTCGCCAAACCTGAAGACCTGTATTCCGGCGCAGGCAATAGACAGGCTGACGGGGGTGGCCGCCATTGGAACGACAAGCTGCGTTGCATTGCTGAACGTAAACGTCATGCTGCCGCCGGCTATTACTATTCCGGTGATGGCGGGCGGGCTGGTTCCGTTTATTCCGTCGGCGCCGGCGGCTTTTACGCCGGTGTTTACGCCGTCGATATGCCAGTAGCCGCCGGCTATCTCTATTTCGGCGGCGGTGGCTTTTATGCCGGTGTCGGCACCGTCAACGAACCAGTTGCCGTTGCTGCCGGCGGTGAACACGGGCGTGCTGCCGTTTTTAACTTCTACCGTCTGGCCGCCGGAGAATGTTATTGTGTATCCGCCGGCGGTGTTTTCGATGCCGGTAACGGTCTGTTTTGCGTCGAGCGCTGCACGGATGGTTTCGTACTGGCCGGCGAGGTTATCGACTTTGCGGTTAAGGTTGTCGATGTCGTCTTTGTAGCAGCCGGTTATCAGCAGGGCTAAGGTTACAAGTGATAAGAGCAGTCTTTTCATTTTTCTTGATATAAGTTTATGATTAGGTTTTAGGTTGTTTATGTTTTACAGGTTAAGGTCGGTGAAGCCTGTTACTTCGGTCGATATTTCGCCTGTCCAGCCGCCTTCGGCGCGGTTGC
>JAITVX010000202.1 GCA_031285575.1 Bacteroidales bacterium | reverse complement strand
CTTCAGGCATACCTCAATAGAAGGCTTCCCCAATTTTCACGAATTTCAGGTAGGCGGAGTAGTCTTTATGCCAGCAAAAGGTATCCTTAAAACCGTTCCCGGCCATCCCGACACCACTGGTACAGGCTACCGTTCGTCTTTTGACAAAAAGGACGAGATACTGCAGCCCGGTTACTATTCGGTGCTGCTGAAAGATTATAACATTAAGGCCGAACTGACCTCTACCGACCGTGTAGGTTTTCATCGATACACATTTCCTGCCGGCGACGATTCCCATATTCTGTTCGACATAGGTAACAGGCAGGGAGAAAGCGGCGCTGCACAGGACGCACATGTAATACTTACCGACGAAGGGCGTATTGAAGGATTTGTTGAAACATATCCCGAGTATGTGAAAAAATATCAGACAGGCGCCAGCGTTAAAATGTATTTCTCGGCGGTTATTGACAAAAAGCCCGAAGCCTTCGGAGTATTCCACGGCAAAACAGTGGAAGCAGGCATGAAAGAAGCCACCGGAGCCGGAGCCGGGCTGTACCTTACTTTTAAAACCACAGAAGGCGAAGCGGTAAACATTAAAGCCGGCTTGTCATACACCTCGGTCGAAAACGCAAGGCTGAACCTTAAATCGGAAGCTGAAACCCTAAACTTTGATAAAGCAAGGGAAATGGCTCATGACAACTGGAACAGCTATCTCGGAAGAATCAAAGTTGAAGGCAAATCTCATACCGATAAAGTCAAGTTTTACACAGGTCTCTATAATGCGCTTAAAGGGCGCGGACTTGCAAGCGACATCAACGGCGCCTATCCCAGGCACGACGGAAGCGTTGGCCAGATTCCCTTAGACTCCGAAGGCAATCTCTCCTTTAACTTCTATAATACCGATGCCATCTGGGGCGGGCAGTGGAATCTTATCCAGCTATGGGCTCTTGCCTATCCCGAATACCTGTCCGATTTTATCAAAACACACCTTGCCGTTTATTCCGACGCAGGATGGCTTGGCGACGGTATTGCAAACAGCAAATTTGTTTCGGGAGTGGGAACAAACCAAGTATCCCTTGCAATGGTGGCCGCATACATGTGCGGAGTACGCGACTTTGATATTCAGAAAGCATTTGAGGCCTGCCTGAAAAATGAAACCGAATCGGAAAACAGGCCGTTTGGCGCTGGAAAAATGGACGTTGGACAGTTTGTGAAAATGGGATACGTACCATACCGCGAACAGGGACAGGGCTCTGACGAACTGTGGCGCTTTGCATGCTCTCACGTACTCGAATATTCCTACACATCATGGGCTGTAGCGCAGCTTGCAAAAGAACTTGGCAGGGAAAACGACCATTCACTCCTTATTAACCTTTCAAAAAACTGGGAAAACATATTTCATCCTTCGCGACTCCTCATGTGGCCGAAGCTTGAGAATGGAGAGTTTTATGAAAAATTCGACGCAACAATACCACATAATGGATTTCAGGAAGGAAACGCCTATCAGTACACTTTTTATGTTCCGCATGATCCCGAAGGAATTGTGGCAAAAATAGGGCATGATGAATTCAACAGGCGCCTTGACAGCATTTTTATTATATCGCAGAAAGACTTATTTGGCGGAGGTTCCGAGATACACGCCTTTGCCGGAATAATGAAGCCATATAACCATGGCAACCAGCCCTGTCTGCACACGTCTTTCCTTTTTAACCATTCTGGAGCACCTTCAAAAACTCAGAAATGGACAAGAGCAATATGCCGCGACTTTTACGGAACAGAAGGAATACATGGTTATGGCTTTGGACAGGATGAAGACCAGGGACAGCTTGGCGCATGGATAGTAATGGCGGGAATGGGGCTGTTTGATGTAAAAGGGCTTACCTCTCCCGAACCTGTTTTTGGAATAGGGAGCCCTTTATTTGACAAAATAACCATTGATTTGGATAAAAAATATTACTCCGGCAAACAGTTTATAATTGAAACTGAAAATAATTCTCCGGAAAATATTTATGTAGAAACAATGTCTCTTAACGGGCAGGAACTTCATAAGACGTTTATTCCGTTTAAAGATGTAGTGAATGGAGGAAATCTTAAACTGAAAATGGGAAATAATCCAACGGATACTTATTAGCGGGTGGAGCTTTTTTACATCACTTTTTCAGTATCCATGTTTCGGGAAATATTGACAGGATGCTTTCTCTTTTCAGTTCCGCTGCTTCAATGTCAGGATATTCGGCAGCGCAGACTCTGAAAAATCCGTTGGATGCCTGTATCACTTCGGGCATAAAACCTTTTTCAACAAGCCAGTCAACCTGTTTCTGTGCATTATCTGACGATTTAAAGCTTCCGGTTATAATCTGGTATTGAACATTGGGAATTATTACTTCCTCTATAACCGGTTGGGTTGAACTCTCGGCAGTAGAAATATTTTCCACAAGGTCCGATTTATCAATAACAGTTTTATTGTGTTCAAATTCTGCGGCAACAAGCGGATTCAATGTAGATGTTTCAACCTTTGGCTTAAAAAGATTGGTTTTTAAGGAGGCTGCAACCATAACAGCCAGCAATGGCACAATAACTGCGGCACGCCAGATCATTTTTTTAAGATGCACCTTTCTTGCAGCATCTTTATCAGTATCTTTTATAATGCTTTTGCGGATATCATATCTTTCAAGCGGAAAACATTGGAATGTTTCCAGTCCAAATGAGTTGAGGCAGTAATTAACCTTGCAGTCAGGTTCAAACTGCACATTGCCCTCCTGATTGTTGACAAATGTTCCGATATGGTCAAATACAACCGTTTCGCCGCTATCAAGTTTTTTGTGCAATTCGGTTACATATCTGGCGACAACTGTTTTTGCTTCGTTGAAATCTATTCCTTTAGCTTCGGATATTTTTCCAATAAGCAATCCGTCGTTAGTACTAAGGTTCCTGTTAAACGATATTTTTTTTACCGGAGGAGAGAATACATCGGTTGACTTATCAACATGCGCGGTAATATAATTTCCTATAAAACCGCCAAAGCCGGGAACAATCACACAATCATGCCCGAACAGTAACTCTCTTATGAATAAAGCAATATCCACTTCTAACTTAAATTTATCTAAGTGCAAAGGTAATATTTATATTCGGTTTTAAATATTCTCGGCGCATAAAATTTGTATTCATGGATTTATTATATGGATTTTAAGAAGCAATTATACTTTAGTAAATGACAAAAAATATATTCGATTTATTTTCAGCAAAATAACAGTTTAAATATTGGGGGAAGGTCTTGAGCTTTAGTATCCTGTAAAGAAAACTTTTAGGAAAAAGTTCTCAATAGCAGTCAGATAAGCGAAGAAAACTTTTGTTTCGGTCTTTGCGAAAAGACATAAAAAGGACGATTTAAGACGGAGTTTGCAACTCAATTCGTACCCCTCAAAAAACGGGGGCAAAAGAGGGTCGGAAAAGTCCGAAATTGGCTCGTAACTATCTAATATTGCCTGTATTGCATAAGACTCATTTTGAGATATTCAATGTAATCTTGTAGCATCTTTAAAAATGAGTATTTTATGAAAAGAATTACATTCAAAGTTCTCTTTTTCCTGAAAAAAGACAAACAGAAATCCAACGGAATGATTACGCTCTACTACCGGATCACCGTGGACGGTCATGAAGTGCGTTTCGGTATGAAATGCGATGTGAGTCCCAAGTGTTGGGATGTGAAGACGAGCAAGGCAACCGT
>JAITVX010000189.1 GCA_031285575.1 Bacteroidales bacterium | reverse complement strand
CAGGAAATACACGCATTTTTCTAATCTGCCGATGGAGAAGCATATCAAAAATTTGATGCAAAAAGGTATTTTCAGCATAGCGCAGTTTGTTATCTGATTTTGTATATTTGTGTAGCTATATGAATATATGTTGAACTAAATTATATTGCAGATGATAAGGGTATTATGTATAAGGATTGTTGACAGGCTCAAGGCTACCGGACTTGTTCAGGATGTTCTTTCAAAACATGCCGGAATTATTACAACACGCCTTGGTTTTCATGAGATTACCGACGAACTGTGCAGCCGCGAAGCTGTTATTGTTTTGCATCTTGGCGGCAGTCATTCTGAATGTGCCGGGCTTGACAGCGATTTGAAGCAGATAGGCGGTATTGAGGTGATTGCAGCGGTATTTGACGAAAACATGCCTTGCGAGGCGATGGAAAACACCGGTATAATATCTGTTGCGGTAGTTTTAACGGAACGCGATGCGGATACGGTCAGAGATGTTCAGAAAATACTGACGTCGTATGGGTGTTATATAAAAACAAGGCTTGGGGTTAATGAAATGTTTTACGGCAGGCAGGCAGGATTGATTATCCTTGAGCTAAAGGGCGATATGCAGCAGCGTCGCCTTCTGGCAAAAGACCTCGATATGCTGAAGAATGTTCGTGTAAGAACGCTGGCTTTGCAGGCCGGTTAAACCCTACTGCCGTATCCCCGTACGTTTGCCGTAGTGCGACGAATCGCCCCATGAGCCGTAGGCTACTTCGGCGCCGGCAAGGGCTGTTGCTGCACTGTTTTCCGGCCGCACGTCGGTTATGGGTTTATTGTCGTAAAGTCTGTAGCTGCCGCGGTACATTAAGGGGGTTATGTTGGGCATAATTATATTGGCACCTGCGCTTATAGCCCTTTCTCTTCCGGCGGGGTATATGGCCTGCATTGCGGTGGAAGCTACAATATTAATGTCTTTCATCATTATCCTGATAATTGCAATCATTTTGAGAGTAAGTTCAAATCGCTGCTCAATAGAAAGCAAACCGCCAGAAGTGTTGGCAAGTGGAGTGTCGGCATGTTCGATATATGGCCCCATCCCGCACATGTCTATATCGAAACCGTTCATAAACAGCAGATCGTCGGCAAGGTTGTCCGCTGTTTGAAACGGCAGTCCAATCATCACTCCCGTTCCGGTTTGATATCCGGTGTCCTGAAGGCTTTTCAGGCAGTCGAGCCGCCTGTGGAAACTGTGCGCTGCATCATTTGGGTGTATCTTTGCATAAAGCAATTCGTTGGTAGCTTCCATTCGCAGCAGATAACGGTGGGCTCCGGCTTCAAACCATCGTTTATATGTTTCAGGTGTCTGTTCACCCACCGACAGCGTGATTCCGAGTTTGCCTGCCGACAGGTTTTTTATGTTACGCACAAGCTTCTCAATTCTGTCGGTTACATTACAGCTTTCGAGTTCACCCGACTGAAGGGCTATTGAGCCGTAACTGTTTCTGAGGGCAAACGTGGCGGCCTGTACGATCTCCTCGTCGCTAAGACTGTATCGCTCTATATTGTGATTTCCTTTTCTTATGCCACAATACAGACAGTTTTTGCCGCAGATATTGGAAAACTCAATCAGACCTCTAAGCCATACTTTTCTGCCAATATATTTTTCCGTTATCTCTGCCGATTTTGCAAACAGTGCCTTTTTATTTTCACCTTCGCACATGAGCAGTTCTACAATATCGGCTTTTGTGAATGTTTTTTTCCCAAGAATATGTCTTATGCCGTTATCCATTTCAGATTTCTTTAGAGTAATCTACAAAAGTAAGTATTTTTTTCGGGGACAGGATTTGTAATTTTCAGACACAGCGCTTGCGAGCAGTGCCGGCAGTATTGCAAAAATAAAACCGGCAGAACAACAAATGCCTGGCAATGTTTATGTACTGAAACGTGTCGTGGGTTGCTTCACAATAACGGCATGGTTTGAGTTTTGCATTTTCAGCTCAATAGATTTTTTCCGGACTTTCTTCAACGCTTACACGGTCTTTAAGGTAATCGACCGAGCCTACTTCGATGAACGAAAATCCCAGACCGGCATTGAAGTTACCGGCAAGCACTACCACAATGTCGTCGCCTTTTAAATCGTGTTCTCCCAAAAGCTGGTTCAGCGCCGTATGGATAAAACCATCAACCGATTTTTTGCTTTTCTGAAAACCGGCGTACACTCCGTACGACAGAGCCAGTTCGCGCATGGTTCTGTCGGAATAACACTGCGCCATAATAATGTTAATGCCTCTGTATGCCGCCATGTCTCGTATTGTTCTTCCAAGTATGGTATCGGCAACAATTCCTTTTGCATTAAGCCTGAAGGCAGTTTTGACTGCAACCTTTGCCAGGTAGCCCGATATTTCGCTGGTGGCGTTCATGTAAGGGATATTCATGAATTTTTCCTTGTTCCGCTCAACTTCCATCGCTATTTTCGACATGGTCGATACGGCTTCAACAGGATACTTGCCGTTTGCCGTTTCGCCGCTTAGCATTATGGCGTCGGTTTGCGAATAAATTGCGTTGGCTATATCGCTCACTTCGGCTCTTGTAGGCCGTGGGTTGGCAATCATCGAGTGCAGCATCTGAGTGGCAACGATAACCGGTTTGCGGCTCACGATACATTTATTGATAATCATTTTCTGTATAACCGGAATTCTTTCATAGGGAACTTCAATTGCCAGGTCGCCCCTTGCAACCATAATTCCGTAAACATGCTCAAGAATATCGTCAAAGTTGTCAACACCTTCCTGGTTTTCAATCTTTGCAATAATCTTTATGTCGCCGTTGTGCTTGCTCATTTCAGCTTTTATATCAAGTATATCCTGCTTCGACCTCACAAATGAATGAGCTATGAAATCGATACCGTTTTCAACGGCCATCTTCAGAAAAACCCTGTCACGTTCGGTAACCGACGGAAGGTTTATTCTCGACCCCGGTACGTTAACACTTTTCCTTGAGCCGAGAGTACCGTCATTTTCCACCCGGCACTCCACTGTTCCGTCAATCTTGCTCACGGCCTTCAGCTCTATTTCACCGTCGTCGATAAGTATAACGGAACCCATCGGCACATCCTGCGCAAACATATGGTAGCTAACATAAATTGTTTCTTCCGAAGTTTTCCCCGACGGATTGCCGATAACCCGTATCATGTTTCCTTTTTTAAGGCTTATAGGCTTATCGCATACCGTAGTACGTATTTCAGGGCCTTTCGTGTCGAGGAGTATTGCAATTTTGTCGGAAACCTTTCTTACGTTGTTTATTACTTTCATTGCCGACTCGGGCGTTACGTGCGCCGAATTGATTCGTACCACGTTCATTCCCGCATCATACAGTTTGCCGATAAACTCCGGCTCGCAGTTCTGGTCGGATATCGTTGCAACTATTTTTGTACGTTTCTTATTCATAAATATCTGTTTTTTATTTCTGAATTTCCAGAATGGCCTCAACGGCAAGTCTGTAACCGTCCATGCCGAAACCCGAAACAGTCCCGGCACATGCGCCCGATATAAGGTCTTTGTGCCTGAATTCTTCACGTGCAAAAACATTGGTGATATGCACTTCGGCCACCGGCGTTTTTATTGCCGCAACAGCATCGTGCAGAGCCACCGATGTGTGTGAATATCCGCCGGGGTTGAATACTATACCGTCAAACAGTCCGGCAGAGCGGTGTAGTTCATTAATCAGTTCACCCTCCACGTTCGACTGAAAATAACCGAATGCAACCTCCGGAAAACGAATCTGCAACGAATCTATACATGCTTCAAACGGCATTTTTCCATACTTTTCAGGTTCCCTTATGCCAAGCAGGTTAAGGTTGGGGCCATTTATTATATTAATTTTCATTTTTACCACTATATATGCGAATTAAGCGTTGAATACCCGCAATATTTCTTCATTATGTTGTCAGAGCTCTGAGGGTGAAGCCCGAAGAATTCGGATATTCAAGAAACCGCAAAGGTATAAAATATGTAGAATTTCCTTTGCAGCCCTGAATTTTTTATCGTATTTCTGTTTGAGTTTGTATAACACTGTACCTCTGCGGAAAGTATAAGAAAGAATATTTGTTGTGAAAAAATAACGGTTCAGATTATCACGGCAGTTATTTGATTTTACAGCCGGGCAAAGGCTGTTATTTCTTCAATGTATTCCCTTGTGTTCGACAGGCGGGGAACCTTATTTTGGCCTCCAAACCTGTTTTTTGAAACGAGCCATTTGTTGAAGGTTTCTTTTGGAGCCGATTTCACAACCGGAATTGTGAGGTTAAGGTCTTTGCTTCTTTTGGCTTCGTAGTCGGAGTTGACCGATTTAAGGGCTTCGTCGAGGCAACGGGTAAAGTGGTTGAGATCGGACGGTTCTTTTTCAAATTCAATAATCCATTCGTGTGCTCCTTTCGATTCGGCGCTCAT
>JAITVX010000175.1 GCA_031285575.1 Bacteroidales bacterium | reverse complement strand
ATCTGGTACAACAAAATCAGAAGACACAAAGCGCTACAAAACATGACAATAGACGAATTCTGGAACCTTAACAAAAAATCGGCTTAACTTTTTGTGCGGCGAAAGTTGGGAAATCCAGTCCCATAGTGGGCAAAGATAGTATTTTTTATGTTAACACACCATAGTCCTGTCAGACTCTTAATTTCTGTCCCTGGAGTATGGTTCTGTAGTGTGCATCAAACGAACCTTTGCTTATTGCTGTCAATTTACCTTTAATAAGCCTTTTCCTCAAAACACCTACCCTGTCGGTAAACACTATCCCGTCAAGATGGTCGTATTCGTGCTGTATAACCCTGGCCACGTAGCCGTCGTATGTTTCGTCATGAAACTCCCAGTCCTGGTCATAATACGTTATCCTTATGTGCGATTCGCGGTTTACCTCTTCGCTTAGACCGGGAATACTGAGGCACGATTCTTTCATTGGCGCCATATTACCCGACCGTTCTGTAATGTGGGCATTGATAAACGTTTTCTTAAAGTCTTTCATTGCCGGCTCGTCATCTGCAGCGGGGTTACCGTCTATAACAAAGATTCTTTCATGCCTTCCTACTTGCGGCATGGCCAAACCTATGCCGTCGGCATTATACATTGTGTCGAATAAACTGTCTATTAAAAACTTCAGTCCTTTATACTCTTTTTTTATATCTTCCGCTACTTTCCTAAGTGCCGGATGGCCATATACTACAATTGGATAAATCATCTTTAAATTTTTTTTATTGCTATTCCTGAATCAATATATGATTGAAGTATCAATGCTGCGCTTACCTTGTCGGTAAGGGATTTATTCTGTCTGTCGCTTTTTTTAACTCCTCCGGCAATAATGCTTTTCATTGCAATAACTGAAGTAAATCTTTCATCAACAAGAAATATGTCAATGTATGGAAACCGTTTCTTCATCTTTCTTGCAAACGGCTCTATATGCCTTGCTGTCTGGCTGGGAGTATTGTCCATCTGTTTCGGATATCCGATTACAAATGCTTCCACATTTTCCTTTTTTGTGTAGTCGTCTATAAAAGCGTCGAATGAAGCACTACTTACCGTGGTAAGCGGAGAAGCTATTATATTGAGCGGGTCTGTAACCGCTATGCCTATCCGTTTTGTTCCATAATCTATGCCAATTATTCGCCCCATTTATGCATCAAAAACAAATGTATAGAAAAAACCCCGGCTGAAATCCGGGGTTTCCTTAATATAATATCGATTATTATTTGTCTGAATAATCCATGGTGGCAAGCCTCTGGTACGACTTGTATCTCCATTTGGCGTTCTCTTCGGCGGCCTTGAATAAAACTTCGGCCTCCTGCGGGAATGCTTTTAGCAGAGATGTGTAACGTACTTCAGATTTGATGAAATCCTGGAACTTGCTCCAGTCTGGTTCTTTTGAATCGAGCTGGAACGGGTTTTTACCTTCGGCTTCAAGAAGCGGATTATTCCTGTACATGTGCCAATAACCTGCTTCAACGGCTCTTTTGGTCTGTGCCTGCGATTTGCCCATGCCGTCTCTAAGTCCGTGGTTAATACATGGAGCGTATGCTATGATGAGCGACGGGCCCGGATATGCTTCTGCTTCTTTAAGGGCTTTAAAGAACTGTGCGTTGTTGGCTCCCATGGCTACCTGGGCTACATATACATAACCGTAGCTCATTGCCATCTGGCCGAGATCTTTTTTGCGTATCTTTTTACCCGATGCTGCAAATTTGGCTACTGCTCCGGCCGGTGTTGACTTCGATGCCTGTCCACCGGTATTTGAATATACTTCGGTGTCGAGAACAAGTACGTTAACGTCGTCGCCCGATGCCAGAACGTGGTCGAGGCCGCCATAACCTATGTCGTAAGCCCAGCCGTCTCCGCCAAATATCCAATGCGATTTCTTAACGAGATATTGTTTCAGCGACAGCACTTCTTTTGCAAATTCGGCACTGTCGGCGCTGCAAGCTGCTATTACATTGTCTGAAACAACTCTTGATGCATCTGCATTGTCTTTTACCTTGAGCCATTCCTCAAATACTGCTGCCGTAGCTGCATTTACTGTTTTAGCTTCAAGCGCTTCGGCCATTTTATTTGCAAGCCTTGTTCTAAGGGCCGATACTCCGAACATTTGTCCGTAGCCATATTCTGCATTGTCTTCAAACAGCGAGTTTGCCCAAGCCGGACCTCTACCTTCCTTATTGCAGGTGTATGGCATTGAGGGAGCTGAACCTCCGTAGATTGACGAACAGCCGGTTGCATTGGCAACAATCATCCTGTCGCCAAACAGTTGAGTTATGGCTTTAACGTAAGGCGTCTCACCGCAACCTGCGCATGCTCCCGAGAATTCAAACAATGGCTGCGAGAACTGGCTGTTTTTAATATTAGTGTATTTGTCAACAACAGTATCTTTGTAACCCACTTTCTCGTGCATGTAATTCCAGCGTTCAACTTCCGCAGTTTGTGTTTCGAGCGGTTTCATAACAAGAGCTTTCTCTTTAGAAGGACAGATATCGGCACAGTTACCGCATCCTGTACAGTCAAGAACACTCACCTGCATTCTGAATTTGTATGCTTTCAACGCTCCGGGTATTCCCTGTATGGATTCGGTTCCGGCAGGAACTGTTGCGGCTTCGTCGTCGTTCATAAGGAACGGGCGTATTGCTGCGTGAGGGCATACGTAAGCACACTGGTTACACTGGATGCACTCTGCCGGCTGCCATTCGGGTACGTTTACGGCAATACCACGTTTTTCATACTGCGAAGTCCCGGCAGGGAATGTTCCATCTTCTCTTCCCTTGAAAGCGCTCACAGGCAGGTCGTCGCCTTTCATGGCGTTTATGGGTTCCACGACTTCCTTTATAAATGCCGGAATATCTCTGTCGTCAGCCGCCGGTTCAACTTTTATACCTGCCCATTCTGCAGGTATTTGCACTTCGATTACCGCCGAGCCTTTATCGATTGCGGCATAGTTCATGTTTACAACCTTTTCTCCTTTGCGTCCATAGCTTTTATAAACGGCTTTTTTCATTTCGCTTTCGGCCTTGTCATAAGGAATCACATTCGAAACCTTGAAGAATGCAGCCTGCATTATGGTGTTGGTACGTGTACCAAGCCCCAATTCTTCTGCAATAGCCGTTGCATTAATAATATAAAGGCGTATGCCGTTATCGGCCATATATTTTTTCATGTGGTCTGGCAGGCGCTTCTTGGTCTCTTCTGCGTCCCATATAGAGTTCAAGAGGAATATGCCATTTTTCTTCAGCCCTTTAAGCATGTCATACTTGTCGAGATACGAAGACACATGGCAGGCAACAAAGTCGGGCGTATTTACAAGATACGGAGAACGTATCGGCTTGTCGCCAAAACGCAGGTGCGATGTGGTGATACCTCCCGATTTCTTCGAGTCGTATGCAAAATATGCCTGACAGTATTTGTCGGTTGTGTCGCCAATAATCTTAATAGAGTTTTTGTTTGCGCCTACGGTTCCGTCAGAGCCAAGTCCGTAGAATTTTGCTGAATAGGTACCTGTTTCAGCAACGTCTATATCGGGTAAAATCGGCAGCGACGTAAATGTTACGTCATCAACAATACCTACCGTGAAGCCGTTTTTAGGCTCTTTCAGTTTCAGATTTTCATACACCGACAGTATATGTGCAGGAGTGGTGTCTTTTGAGCTGAGACCATAGCGTCCACCTACAATAAGAGGCCTTTCTGTTTTTCCGTAAAAAAGCTCAACTACATCAAGGTACAGCGGTTCGCCGTTTGCTCCAAGTTCTTTTGTCCTGTCAAGCACTGCAATTTTTTTAACGCTTTTCGGAAGAACATTAAAGAAATATTTGGCTGAGAACGGGCGGTACAAGTGTACTGAAAGAAGTCCTACTTTCTCACCTTTTTTTGCAAGATAATCAATAACCTCTTTTGTGGTGTCGGTTATTGAGCCCATTGCTATTATGATATTTTCGGCATCGGAAGCTCCATAGTAAGTAAACGGTTTGTATTCCCTCCCCGTAATCTTGTTTATTTCTTCCATGTAGGAATTAACAATATCGGGAATAGGAGTGTAGAACGGGTTTACGGCTTCTTTTGCCTGGAAGAATATATCGGGGTTTTCTGCTGTTCCTCTTGTTACGGGATGCTCGGGATTAAGAGCGTTATCGCGGAATCTCTGTATTGCGTCAAAGTCTGCAAGTCTTTTCAGGTCATCCATTTCCATAACTTCAACTTTCTGAACTTCTGCTGAAGAACGGAAACCGTCGAAGAAATGAAGGAATGGAACTTTCGATTTGATTGCTGCAAGGTGGGCAATGCCTGCCAAATCCATTATTTCCTGAACGCTTCCACTTGCAAGCATTGCAAAGCCGGTCTGGCGGGTTGCATAAATATCACTATGGTCGCCAAAAATCGAAAGCGCATGGGCTGCAACCGTACGTGCCGAAACATGGAATACTGCCGGAAGAAGTTCGCCAGCCATTTTATACATGTTGGGGATCATCAGCAAAAGTCCCTGCGATGCGGTAAATGTTGCTCCGAGGGCTCCTGTCTGAAGGGCTCCGTGTAATGCTCCGGCAGCGCCTGCTTCCGACTGCATTTCAACAACCTTAATCGTTTCTCCAAACATGTTTTTCAGTCCGTTGGCTGCCCATTCATCAACATATTCCGCCATGGTTGACGACGGCGTAATAGGATATATGCAAGCTACCTCGCTAAACATATACGCAACATGCGATGCGGCTTGATTGCCGTCGCATGTTATAAACTTTTTAGTGCTCATCATTTAAAATTATTTTTATTTAAATAAGATTTTTCTTTCGGGCGCAAAATTAACAAAAACTATTAATTAAACGAATTATATGTTGATTTTTTTCAGGGTATCCACATCAAATTTTGAGTATTTTTTTATATGATTATCCGTTATTTATCCTAAAATTATTTTTGTATGTTACAAAGGCTATCATCAACCTGTCCAATAGGTTTTCGCCAAAATATCTCCTGTTGAATTTATAGCAAAATTCATTGAGATAATTTTGCAGCGGGTTTGATGTCATGAAATATATCCAGCAGCATACGTCTGGCGTTGATGATTGCAATATGAATCCGGGGCAAGGTTTACTAATTTCTAAAGTTTGAACTATATTTACAATTAACCGGTGATCCATTCCCTACCGCATGATAATTTCATTTTTTTCATATACAACTGTGATACCATCATCCAAATATTCTTTTATTTCTTTTTTCTTTGCCAAAGACGCCTTTTCAACTAATTGATTATTTGCGTCCAGGAATCTTGTTACTTTTGTTGTTCCCAAACTACAATTATTCTTTGTAATAACAACAGGTAAATCCACTGGTTCATATTGTCTTTTGTAAGTTTATGCGCAATACTATCTATTCCTAATCTACGTCTAAATGACCATTATCGAACAACTGAATGTGGCTTCCCAAAGTCTTCCGGATTCTTGTAAAGGGTTATCTTCCGAATACCGTTATCCAACAATGTGTTTTCTTCACAATAAGTAAAATTATCAAATAAAGGCCTGGGTATGTATTTATAAAATATTTTTCCAAAGTACATCTGCCAACAGGCTTCAAAAATCAATTCATCACCACTCTTAGACATAAAATGTGCGTGACATGGTATATGTTCATAACTTAACGCTTTTTGAGTTCTATATATCATATCAACATAATCATAGGATCTGGAATAGGAATATTTGCCATTTCCCAATATTCTATATCATCAGCATTTCTGGTACCGAATATTATAAATTTATTTAAGGCCTGTTAACGCTATTTGATTGCATCCATAATTAACGCTATCAGCAGGAATGCCCAAAACATTCTGTCGAGTTTTTCGTAACGTGTAAATACTCTCCGAAAACGTTTTATCC